>NZ_CAKJTR010000066.1:5091-25432 GCF_917627355.1 Protofrankia sp. Cj3
GCGTTCCGCCACCGCCAGGCGTGGTCGACCGGGCCGATGCCGGCGCCAAGCGCGAAGCCGGCTGCCAGCGCACCGGTGACGTACTCCTTGGCCGCCCGCACCGCGTCGGGCACCTCCATCCCACGGGCCAGAAACGCCGTGACCGCGGACGCGAGGGTGCAGCCGGTGCCGTGCGTGTGCCGGTTGTCGTGCCGCGGCGCCCGGAGCAGGACCGTCCGCCTGCCGTCGGTGAGCAGGTCCACCGCGTCGCCGCGCAGATGACCGCCTTTCACCAGCACCCAGCGGGATCCGAGGGCGAGCATCGCCCGAGCCGCATCCGGCATGTCCTCCTCGTCGCGCACAGCGACGCCGGTGAGCAGCCTCACCTCGTCCAGATTCGGGGTCACCACGGTCGCCAGCGGCAGCAGCCGTGTCCGGACGGTCTCGACAGCCTCAGGGGCGAGCAGCGGATCGCCGTGTTTGGACACCCCGACCGGATCGACCACGACCGGGACGCCCGCATCAGCCAGATCGGTCAGCTCGGCCGCCACCGCCGCCACGATCCACGGCGACGGCAGCATCCCGGTCTTGACCGCGTCGACACCGATGTCGTCCACAACGGCCCGGATCTGCGCGGCGACGGCGTCAGCGGGCAGCTCCCACACCCCGCGTACCCCCAGGGAGTTCTGCGCCGTCACCGCGGCCAGAGCGGTCATCCCGTGGACGCCGAGGGCCAACATGGTCTTCAGGTCGGCTTGGACGCCGGCACCGCCGCCGGAGTCGGATCCGGCGATCGTCAGCGCTCGAGGCGGGGCCACAAACACCACGCTACGGCTGGACCCGGCCGGTTCAGCGGCGGAAGTGATCCCAGCCACGTGGTGTGCCCGTGGCGTCGCTGGCGGCCAAGCCGTCCAACTGCGGGTCGCGCAGGTCCGGCGGGATGTCGTCACCGACAAGCCGCACCCCGGCCCGGGTGCTCCCGGCCGGTTCACCGGGCCGGGACGAACCGGCCGGGAGCACCCGGCCGATCACCGCCACGCCGGCCGGCACGGCCGCGCCCGCCGGCAGCGTCCCGACCAAGCCGTGGTCCTCACCGCCGGTAAGCAGGTGCCGCACGCCAACGCCGGGAACGAGGGCGCTCAGAGCGGCCACGTCCACCTCGAACACGACCCCGGACGCGGTGGCCACATGCCCGAGATCGGCGAGCAGCCCGTCGCTGACATCCACCAACGAACTCGCGCCCGCCCGTGCCAGGGCTGGCCCGGCCGCATACGGTGGCGACGGACGGCGGTGGGCGGCCACCAGCGGCCCGTCCCGCACACCGGCGAGCAGCAGGTCGAGGCCGGCCGCCGAGCGGCCCACCGTGCCGGCGAGCACGACCGATTCCCCCGGCCGCGCTCCGGCCCGCGTCAGCGGGGCACACCCCGCCAGATCGCCCAGCGCGGTCACCGCCAGGCAGATCTCGCTCGCGCTGACCATGTCACCGCCGACGATGGTCGCGCCGACCAGCGCACACTCGTCGCGCAGACCGTCGGCCACGCCGTCGACGATCTCTATGGGCGTGGCCGACGGGCAGGCCAGGCCGATCAGCAAGGCGGTGGGCGTGGCTCCCATGGCCGCCACATCCGCGAGGCTCTGCGCGGCGGCCTTGCGCCCCACGTCGTACGGAGAGGACCAGTCGAAACGGAAGTGGCGCCCCTCGACCAACAGGTCTGTGGTAGCAATCACATCACCAGAAGGTGCGGGGACCACTGCAGCGTCGTCACCGGGACCCGCGGGTGGCCCAGGTGACCTCAACCGGGTCACCACCCGGGCGATCAGAGCAAATTCCCCGGCGTCGGACACACTCACCGGAGCCGATTGCCTGTTACCTTCTGTCGGCCCGTTGTTCTGCGAGACGGGTTGTCGGCATGCGACGAGGGAGCGTCTGTGGTCCACGCGTACATCCTCATCCAAACTGAGGTTGGCAAGTCCTCCTCGGTGGCCAAGGAGATCGAACAGATCCCCGGAGTCACCCAGGCAGAAGACGTCACCGGCCCTTACGACGTGATCGTGCGCGCTGCGGCGGCCAGCGTCGATGAGCTGGGAAAACTGGTCATGTCACGGGTGCAGGCAGTCGATGGCATCACCCGGACTCTGACGTGTCCGGTGGTTCACTTCTGACCCGGCCGACGGCGGTGCGATCATGACTCTTCGCGCTGCCGGAGGCCCGAACCGGTACCTCGGGGTGGCACGGCCGGCAGGCTCGGGCACCCCTGTTCGACGAACACGCGCCGCTCGCATGATGGCCAGGATCTCGATCCCGGCCGTCGCGCGGGCCATCGTCCTTACCACCATGATTCTCATCACATCCTGCGCGGGATCTCCAGGTCCGGTCACGGTCAACCTGGCGCCCAGCCCGGCCGGCGACGAACGGTCGGCCTGTCTGAGACTCATCGCGGCGCTGCCCTCCTCCCTGGGTGCGGGCCTCGGCCGCCGCGAGGTCAGACCGGCGTCACCGTTCGTCGCCGCCTGGGGCTCCCCCCCCACGGTGCTGTCGTGTGGGGTCCCCGGGGCCGCCGCGGCCTACCGCCCGGACGTGACCCTCTCAGTTGTCGACGACGTCGGCTGGTTCGCCGAGGAGCGTGGTGCCAGCGTCCGTTACTCCACGCCGACCAGACGCCCCCAGGTGGTGGTCATCCTGCCCGCGTCGGTGCAGGCGTTCGATGTTCTGGTCACGCTTGCCGGTCCTGTCCGCGACACCACCAGACCGACGGTCGCCTGACCCCACCCCGGTCTCAGCGCAGCCCGGTGCCGCGGCGCACCGCGAGTGCGATCAGCCGGTCCACCAGCGCCGGGTAGTCCAGGCCGGTCGCCCCCCACATCCGGGGGAACATCGAGGTCGGGGTGAACCCGGGCATGGTGTTGACCTCGTTGACGACAATGGAACCGTCCGGGCACCAGAACATATCCACTCGCGCGAGGCAGGCGCAGTCCAGCGCGTTGAACGCCCGCACGGAAAGATCACGAATTCTGGCCGCGGCCTCGCCGGGGATGTTCGCCGGAACATCGAGCCGGACCGCGTCCGACAGGTACTTGGCCTCGAAATCGTAGAACCCCGCTGAGGAGGTCACCGTCACCTCAGCCGGGACGCTCGCCTCCGGCTCGCGGCCGGACAGGCTCTCCAGCACCCCACACTCGATCTCACGGCCGACGACGGCAGCTTCGACAAGCACTTTCGGGTCGACCGCGCGGGCGGCCTTCAACGCGGTCTCAAGCTCGTCCCACGCATCCACCCGGCTGATGCCGATGCTGGAACCACCTCGGGCCGGTTTGACGAACACGGGCAGCCCCAGCCGTTGCCGGTCGGACGCGGTGAGGCCCTGCCCCCCGCGCAGCACCACGAAGGGCGCCACCGGCAGCTGCGCGGCCGCGAGCAGGGTCTTCATGTGCTGTTTGTCCATGGCCGCGGCGCTGGCGAACACTCCAGAACCGACGTAGGGCACACCGGCCATCTCCAGTAGCCCCTGCACGGTGCCGTCCTCGCCGAAAGGCCCGTGCAACAGCGGGAACACCACGTCGACCGCACCGAGCCCGGCCTTGTCAAAGCCGGCCTCGTCAAGCCCGGCCCCGTCAAGGCCGGCATCCCCGGATCCGGGCCCGGTCCGCACCGGGCCGAGAGCCCTCAGGCCACCGGCGGTCGGATCGCCCGGCAGCGCCACCGGCGTCCCCGTGTGGTCGACGCTGGGCAGCACACCGGCACGGATCTCGAGTGGCGCCGGATCGCCCGAGCCGAGCACCCACCGGCCATCCGGGGTGATACCGATGGCCACGACCTCGTAACGTCGTTGGTCCAAGGCGCTAAGCACGCTTCCGGCGGACACGCACGAGATCGCGTGTTCGGTGCTGCGCCCGCCGTAGATGACGGCGATCCGGATCCTGCGCGGGGTACCGGGCATGACCGGACCCTAACCGATCGTCGGTCACACCACCGTGCGGTCGACGTCACGGAGAAGCCCATACCGCGGCGACGGCCGCCGGCAGCGGTGGTTCAGGCGACGGGTCCACGATGCTCACGATGCTCATGGCCTGGCTCGCGGGTCATCAGCTCCTTGACCGCGTCTATCGGAGCGAGACCTTCGTAGATGACCCGCTCCACCTGCTCAGTGATCGGCATCGCCACGCCCAGCGACCGGGCCAGCGCCAAGACGGGGCCGCAGGAGCGGACGCCCTCGGCGACCTGGACCTGTTGAGCGTTAGCCGTGGCCAACGTCATGCCCCGGCCGAGCTTCTCACCGAAGGCGCGGTTGCGCGACAGCGGCGACGAGCAGGTAGCGACAAGATCCCCCAGGCCGGCGAGGCCGGCAAACGTCAGCGGGTCGGCGCCCATGGCCGCGCCGAGCCGGGTCGTCTCGGCAAGCCCTCGGGTGATCAGGGAGGCGACCGTGTTGGTACCAAACCCCATCCCCTCGAGCATGCCGGCGGCCAGCGCGATCACGTTCTTGACAGTGCCGGCGAGCTCACAGCCAACCAGGTCAGAGTTGGTGTACGGACGAAGATAGGACGTCCAGCACGCTGCCTGCAGGTCGCTGGCCGTCTGTTCACAGGCGCTCGCCACGACGGTGGCCGCCGGCTGCTCGGCAGCGATTTCGCCCGCCAGGTTCGGACCGCTGACCACCGCGATCCGCTCCGGGCCCGCGCCGGTGACCTCCCTGACGACCTCGCTCATCCGACGGCAGGACGCGATTTCGATACCTTTGATCAGACTCACGTAGACCGCGGCCGGCGGGACAAGCGGGGCCCAGCGCGTCAGGCATCCGCGCAGGGCCTGGGACGGCACCGCCAGTACGACCAGATCGGCCTCGCGGAGCGCCTCCGCGGCCTCGCCCGTGGCGCTGACCTGGTCAGGCAACGTGAGTTCGGGCAGATAGCGAGGGTTGACGTGCGAGTGGTTCACCGCGCGCACGATGTCGGGCTCACGCGCTAGCAGGGTAACCCCGGCGCCGGCGTCCGCGAGTACCTTGGCGAAGACCGTTCCCCAGGATCCGGCGCTCAGCACAGCCGCTCTCGTCACCCGGATCGCCTGCCAGCCGGACGTCCGCCCCCGAGCCCGCCGCGGCGCGGCTGAACCGGGCGCCGGATGGCGACGACCGTCGCCAAGGTGATCCGGGCACCGGGTTGTTCAGCTGGCCTCACGTCGCAGGAGTCTCGCTCAGCTACCTGAAGCCTGTCGAGAAGGCTGCTGATCGTGTCCGATCGTGTCTCAGCGCTGACCGGATAATGAACAGATGGCAACCAGAATATTACTATGCGATAGCAATCGCAACAGCCAGCAAGGGACGCCCGCGCCCACGGCCCGGCCGCGACGAATGCCATAAGGTCGGGACGTGACACCCGCGCCACTCAGGACATGATGGTTGGGCCGGCCTGGGTGATGGTTGTGCCAGTCAAGCTCTTGGCCGCGGCCAAGAGCCGGCTCGCCCATCCCGAGCGCGCGGCCCTCGCACTCGCGATGGCCCAGGACACCGTGGCCGCGGCCAGGGAGATCGATGCCGATGTGGTGGTGGCCGTCGTCGTCGTGACCAGCGACCGCACGGCGCGGGCGGGCATGGTGGGTATGGCGGACACGTCGGATACGGCCCGGGGC
Source organism: Protofrankia sp. Cj3 (assembly GCF_917627355.1). Lineage (NCBI taxonomy): Bacteria > Bacillati > Actinomycetota > Actinomycetes > Frankiales > Frankiaceae > Protofrankia > Protofrankia sp. Cj3. Next base: position 10,697 of record NZ_CAKJTR010000066.1, read on the forward strand.
GCGGCGGGGAACGCCGCGAGCCAGCGCTCCACCGACGCTCGGGTGGTCGTCATCCCCGACCTGCCGGGCACCGGCCTCAACGCGGCGTTGACACACGGTGCGGCCGAGGCCGCGCGGCGCTGGCCCGACGCCGGTGTCGCGGCGATGTCCGCCGACCTCGCGGCACTGCGCCCGGCCGAGCTGCGGGCGGCGCTGCTGGCCGCGCCGGCCCGCGGTCGGGCCATGGTCGCGGATGCGGACGGCACCGGTACGGTCATGCTCGCCGCCGCGCCCGGAACGCCGCTCGCGCCCCGCTTCGGCCCGGGAAGCCGGGCGGCGCACATCAGTTCAGGAGCCCGGGATCTGACCGGGTCGCTCGGCCGGTCCGTACCCGGTCTGCGACGTGATGTGGACACGCTCGCGGACCTGCGGGAAGCAATGAGCCTCGGCGTCGGCCCGCGGACACACGACATCCTGAAACCGTGAAACCAGCCGCTCCCTGGCCGGGCCCGGTCCGCCCGCCCAGGCCAGCTGAAGCCCCGGCGGGCTGGTTCGGCTCGATGCGGGTGTGCGCGGCGCCCGCACCAGACACGTCCCGGGCGAGCCGCGGTACAACCGTGTCGCGTCTCACCATCGTGGCCGGTACGCCGCCGACGGTGCGCTCCCGGGCAGCTATGCCCGCCGGCTCCGACACAGTGCGGTGATACGCCTGTAATACCTGGTCGCCATGTCTGTACGGCGGAACCATGACGAGCCTGTGCACCGGCTGCCGGGCCGGAGCGCCGCAGGCGTGGCTGAACCGCCGACGGATACGGTGAGTAACCAACCTCGCCGCAATGCCCGCTGGCTCTAGATTCACACGCACCGGCTGTCCGGATGTTTCCGCCATGCTGCGGCAGCCAGCCAGAGGCATTTCGTGACCGTTACACGTGATGTTCACCGACAGGTCGTCCCGGACGTGTCGTACCGGTCCCTGTCGCTGCTCACATCTGCCGCCATGACCGGAGACTGGCACCATCGAGGGCATGACCGAGCTGGTGGTGAACCGATCCGAACAGCCGCAGCGCAAACCACGGAGCGCACTGCTTGAGCCACTGGAAGCACCCCGGCCGCTGATCCCGTCCGACCTTCCCAACGACCGTTTCATCAACCGTGAGAAGTCCTGGTTGGACTTCAACGCCCGTGTGTTGGCACTCGCCGAGGATCCGGCCACCCCGCTGCTCGAGCGGGCCAAGTTTCTGGCCATCTTCGCCAGCAACCTGGACGAGTTCTACATGGTCCGGGTCGCGGGCCTGATGCGCCGCGAAGCGACCCGCCTCGCCGCGCTCTCCGCTGACGGCCTCACCTCCCGCGAGCAGCTCGAGCTGATCAGCACGTCAGCGGCCGAGCTCTACGAACGTCACTCCCGGTGCTTCAGCGAGGTGGTGGCACCCGCGCTGGCAGAGACCGGCATCACGACCCGGCTGTGGAACGATCTGACCGAGGTCCAGAAGGAGCGCCTGCACCGGTACTTCAACGAGCAGGTCTTCCCCGTGCTGACCCCGCTCGCGGTCGACCCGGCGCACCCGTTCCCCTACATCAGCGGGTTGTCGCTCAACCTCGCGGTCACGGTACGCAGCCCAGGCGGGGACAACGAGCGGTTCGCGCGGGTGAAGGTCCCGCAGAACGTACCGCGGCTGATCCGCGTCGCCCCGGACGGCGCGCCGCACGGCGGCAGGCAGCTCGGCCCGCGAGGAGCGGAGTCCGACGACCACACGGTCTGCTTCATCCCGCTGGAAGAGGTGATCGCCGCCCACCTCTCGCAGCTCTTCCCCGGTATGGAGGTGGTGGACGCGCACCTGTTCCGGGTGACGCGCAACGCCGATCTCGAAGTCGAGGAGGACGAGGCCGAGGACCTGCTACAGGCGCTCGAGCGCGAGCTGGCGCGCAGACGGTTCGGCCCGGCCGTACGTCTTGAGGTCGCCGACGACATCGACGACGACCTGCTGGACCTGCTCATGCGGGAGCTGGAGGTCACCAACCGCGAGGTCATGCGGGTTCACGGGCTCATCGACCTGTCGGTCCTGTGGGCGCTCTACGACCTCGACCGTCCCGAGCTGAAAGACATCCCGCACGTGCGGCGGACCCACCCGCGGCTCGCCGCCTCCGAGGGAGAGCAGACCGATTTCTTCGCGGCGCTGCGTGAGGGTGACGTGCTCATCCACCATCCCTACGACTCGTTCACCACCTCGGTACAGCGCTTCATCGAACAGGCCGCGGCCGACCCGCATGTCCTTGCGATCAAGCAGACGCTCTACCGGACGTCGGGTGACTCCCCCATCGTCGACGCGCTGGTCAGCGCGGCCGAGGCAGGCAAACAGGTCGTCGTCCTGGTGGAGATCAAGGCCAGGTTCGACGAGACCGCGAACATCCGGTGGGCACGAGAGCTGGAGAGGGCCGGCTGTCATGTCGTGTACGGACTGATCGGCCTGAAAACACACTGCAAGACCTGTCTGGTGGTCCGTCAGGAACGCGGCGGGCTGCGCCGGTACTGCCACGTCGGCACCGGCAACTACAACCCGAAGACGGCACGGCTGTACGAGGACCTCGGCCTGCTCACCGCCGACCCCGACGTCGGCGCCGACCTCACCGACCTGTTCAACGTGCTGACCGGCTACAGCCGCCAGACCGAGTACCGCTCACTGCTGGTGGCGCCCCAGCACATGCGGGACGGCATCATCGAACGTATCGAGCGGGAAGCCGAGGCGGCCCGCCAAGGCCAGACGTCCGGGATCCGCATCAAGGTCAACAGCCTTGTCGACGAAGAGATCATCGACGCGCTCTACCGGGCGTCACGCGACGGTGTGCCGGTGAAGTGCTTCGTCCGGGGGATCTGTGGGCTACGGCCCGGCATCCCGGGCCTGTCCGAAACCGTCCACGTCCGATCGATCCTGGGCCGCTTCCTGGAGCACAGCCGGGTCCTGGAGTTCACCTCGCTCCAAGAGTGCTGGATCGGCAGCGCGGACATGATGCATCGCAACCTCGACCGTCGCATCGAGGCGCTGGTGCGGGTGGGTCGGCCGTTTCAGCAACCGCTCCGGGCCATGCTCGACCACGCCTTCTCCGAAAGCGTGGCAGCCTGGATCCTGCGGCCGGACGGGACCTGGTATCGACAGTCGACCAGCCCGGACGGCGAACCGCTGTCGGACTATCAGACCGACCTGATGAGCCCGTCCCTACGCCTGGCGCACAACTGACCGGCACGTGTGCCGACGGCCAGCACCGCGCCAGCACCGCGCCGACCGTGAGTGCCCTGGCGGACCCACGGTCGGCACCCGCCTACGAGTTACTTACTCCTCGCTCGCGGACACGCTGGCCTTGAACTCCGAACCCGGCCTGAACTTCGGCACGACCGAGGCCGCGACCTGTACCGGCTCTCCTGTGGCCGGGTTGCGGCCGGTACGGGCGGCCCGCTCGACACGCTCGAAGACGCCGAACCCGGTGATGGTGACCTTCTCACCAGCGGACACGGCTTCCTGAATTGCCTCGAACACGGCATCGACGGCTTTGGTCGCGTTCGATCGCCCGCCCTCGATCTGTTGGGCGATACGATCAACCAACTGGGACTTGTTCACAACAACCTCCGGACGCCCCCCGCGGGCGCGGGGTTAGGGAGCAGATCGGGCATCACACTGCGCTGCACCGTAGGCATGTCCACCGGTTAGGGCAATTCCCCTGCGCGTGTCGCGCAACACAAACCCGCACGTCAACGACTCTTCTAGATCATCTGACGGCACCGGGAGGATGGTGGACGATCCCGCGATCAGCCATGTTTGTAACATTCAGTAACCATCACCGCTCCCGCAGCGTATTGATCATTTTAATCCGCACCGCCGGAGGCCGATATGGAGCCCGCTACGAAGTCACCGGCAGCCACCCGGGGCGGGCGGCCTCAAAGGCCGCGATGCCCTCCTGTCGCCGCAGGGTCAGGCCGACGTCGTCCAGCCCCTCCATGAGACGCCAGCGAGTGAAGTCGTCGATCTCAAAACCCGCGACGAGCCCGGGTGCCCGCACCTCACGCGTGGCCAGGTCAACGGTGATCTGGACGCCAGGATCGGCCTCGACCTGATCGGCGAGCGCCTCGATCGTCACCGCTGGCAGTCCAACCGGTAGCAAGCCGTTACCGAGTGCATTGCCGCGGAAGATGTCCGCGAAGCGGGCCGAAATCACAACTTTGAAACCGTAGTCCTGCAGTGCCCACACGGCATGCTCGCGGGACGACCCGGTGCCGAAGTCCGGGCCGGCGAGCAGGATCGTCGCGCCGATGTACGCCGGATCGTTCAGAACGAAGCCCGGATCGGCCCGCCACTGCGAGAACAGGCCGGCGCCGAACCCGGTACGCTCGATGCGCTTGAGCCAGTCACTGGGGATGATCTGGTCGGTGTCGACGTCGCTGCGCCGCAGCGGCACCGCTCGACCGGTGTGCGTGGTGAACGCCTCCATCACGAATGCACCCTTTCGTCGTGTCGTGGTTGGGCCCGCGTCGGCGATTGGCGCGTGTTTCGAAAGCCATCTGCCCGGCTCGCCGCGGAGCTCAGCGGTCAAAGATCCGCGGGCGCGGTCAGCCGCCCGGTGACGGCGGTCGCGGCGGCGACGGCGGGCGAGACCAGATGAGTGCGCCCGCCGGGGCCTTGGCGTCCTTCGAAGTTGCGGTTGGACGTGGACGCGCTGCGCTCGCCCGGCCGCAGGGTGTCCGGGTTCATTCCCAGGCACATCGAGCAGCCCGCGCTGCGCCACTGCGCTCCCGCCGCGCGAAAGACCTCGTCCAGCCCTTCAGCCTCGGCTTGCGCCTTCACCACCATCGAACCGGGGACGACCAGCACCCGCAGCCCGTCAGCCACCCGGCGACCGCGCAGGACGTCCGCGGCGGCCCGCAGGTCCTCGATGCGGCCGTTCGTGCAGGACCCGATGAACACCGTGTCGATGGTGATGTCACGCAGGGGGGTGCCGGGGGTGAGCGCCATGTAGGCCAGTGCCCGCTCAGCCGAGGCGCGGGCAGCTGGATCGGCGTAGTCGGCCGGGGCGGGAACCCTGGCCGACAGCGGCGCGCCCTGCCCGGGGTTGGTGCCCCAGGTGACGAACGGGCTCAGCCCGGTCGCGTCGAGCACCACCTCGCGGTCGAACAGCGCATCATCATCGGTGGCCAGGGTCCGCCAGTAGGCGAGTGCGGCGTCCCAGGCCGCTCCCACCGGGGCGTGCGGGCGGCCCCGAAGATGGGCGAAGGTCACCTCGTCGGGAGCGATCATGCCAGCACGCGCGCCCGCTTCGATGGACATGTTGCAGACCGTCATACGGCCTTCCATGGACAGCCCGCGGATGGCCTCACCACGGTATTCGATCACATGCCCCTGGCCACCGCCGGTACCGATCCGAGCGATGATCGCGAGAATCAGGTCCTTGGCGGTGACCCCGGCGGGCAGCGGCCCGTCCACCGTGACCGCCATGGTCTTCGGCGGGTGCTGTGGCAGCGTCTGGGTGGCCAGCACGTGCTCGACCTGGCTCGTGCCGATGCCGAAGGCGAGCGCACCGAACGCGCCGTGGGTAGCTGTGTGGCTGTCTCCACAGACGATCGTCATACCCGGCTGGGTGAGCCCCAGCTGCGGACCGACCACGTGGACGATTCCCTGGCCCGGGTCGTTCATCGGGTACAGCCGGACACCGAAGTCGGCGCAGTTCTTGCGCAAGGCCTCGACCTGGGCCGCCGACACCGGGTCCGCGATCGGGCGCAGCGTGTCGGTGGTCGGGACGTTGTGGTCCTCGGTCGCGAGAGTCAGCTCCGGCCGGCGGATGCTCCGGCCTGCGAGCCGGAGCGCCTCGAAGGCCTGCGGGCTGGTCACCTCGTGCACGAGATGCAGGTCGATGTAGAGCAGGTCGGGCTCGTCGTCGACACGCCGGACGACGTGAGCGTCCCAGACCTTCTCCGCGAGTGTGCGCCCCATAGCCCACTCCTTCAGGTGGCTTTCTCGGATCCGCCCGGCAGTGGCGGCCGGGCGGTGAACGTTGCGATGGTGAACGTTGCGATGTAAATCACTGATTGCGACCATCCCGAATACCGTGCTTCCCACTATCTGAGATGGCAATATCAGCCTGTGGAACAGCTTAGCGGAGTCGGTGTTCTTGACAAGGCTGCCGCCGTGCTGAGCGCGGTGGAGGCGGGCCCGGTGTCCCTCGGTGAACTGGTCACCCGGACCGGGCTCAGCCGGGCGACCGCGCACCGGCTCGCTGCCGCGCTCGAGGTGCACAGGCTGGTCGGGCGGGACCCGCACGGCCGCTTCGTTCCCGGCCCGCGGCTGGCCGCTGGTGGCGCGCTGCCGCTGCCCTGGGCGCTGGTGGACGCGGCCGCCCCGGTCCTGGCGGAGCTGCGCGACGCCACCGGCGAGAGCAGCCAGCTCTACGTGCGGCGCCGAGACGTACGGGTGTGCGTGGCCGCGGCCGAACGCGCCAGCGGCCTGCGTGACACCGTCCCCGTGGGGTCCACGCTGCCGATGACCGCCGGATCGGGAGCACAGGTGCTGCTGGCCTTCACCGATGCCACCGGCGCCGACGCGAGCGCCCTTCCCGTTGGTGCGCTCCTTCCCGGCGCGGCGGCATTTGACGCGTCCGTGCTGGAACGGGTGCGACGGCATGGCTGGGCCGAGAGTGTCGGCGAGCGCGAACCAGGACTCGCGTCGGTGTCAGCGCCGGTCCGTGACGGCGGCAAGGTGGTCGCGGCGCTGTCGTTGTCCGGCCCGGTCGAGCGCCTGACCCGCTCCCCCGGCCGCCGCCACGGCACCGCCATCGTTACCGCCGCCGAGCTGTTGACCGCGCGCCTACAGCAGAAATCCGCCCAGCCGTCATCATGAGCCGTACCTTCGCGCGGAGCAGAAAGATCATGGCTGTCACCAGGTCTGCGCGCGGCGTGGCCCAGGGCGGAAAGGCAGATGAACTGCCTCTCGAACCGAGAGCTACCACCCGCCCGCGTGAAACATCCCTTCTCCGACATCCGGGGAGCTGCCCGAAAGTATGGTCTCTACCGCGATCAGGTGATCGTGAGGGTGATGATGGGTCTTTCCCGGGTACAGTTCTGTCCGTCGATCGCCTTCGCCTGGATCTTGTGCTGCCCCGGAGTCAAATAGATGTAACGCGGTGAGTTGTCTCTGCCGATTCCGCCATCGGCCCGGACCGTGATGAGCTGGTCGAAGGCGCCGCTGGCGTCGAGCGTGGCCCGCTGGGAGATGACCGCGTGATCGAAGACCAAACTGATCTGGGTGTTCTCCTGGCATGGCAGCCAGCCGGTGCCGCTGAGATGGAAGGACTGCCCAACATTTGCTTGGGAGGGGCCGAACAACTGCGGTGTGGTTACAGGCGCTGGCGGCGAGGCGGTGGGCCGGCGTGGAGGACCGGGACTCGTCATGGTGGCCACGGGGCCTGGCTCCGGGGGCAGCGTGTCAGTCCTGCTACTGGCCGGCAGGGAGGGTGGCGCAGGACGGTGGAAGGCAGCCTGCGTAGCAGGGCCTGCGACCGGGGCGGTGGCCCTGTTCCCAGCTGCGTTGGGGACCGTTGCCGCCGAGCTCTCGCCTTGGGCAGGGACAAGGATTACCGCCGCGACAATGGATACGATGGCGATCACACCGGTGGCCACGAAGGCGTAGAACCGCCATACTTCACTTGTCGGTGGCTTCTCCCGGGCGGCGGTCACCGGCCGGGAGGCCGTGATTCCGGGAAGATGAATCCAGGCACGGGACCGGAACGTCTTGACCACGACGTCGACCTCGGTGAACGTCTCGGGCCGGATGCTCCCGTAGCCGTCGCGGACGGCCCCGCGGTGCACCCGTTCGGAGACGATGACGGCCACATTGGCCTCGGGTTCGTCGCGCAGCGCCTGCCGCAGGGGCTCGTCGTCGACCAGGCGGCATGCCTCGATCACGTCATGGCCGGCCCAACCGGAACTCTCGGCCAGCACCTCACCGTCGTGGATCGCCAGCCGCAACCGCATCCGCGCTGGTTCGCTGTGCAGCCTTCGATCATGCCGCAGCGCCACCTCGAGCCGGTCGACGAATGGATCGAGCAGCCGGACGATGGGCACGTTGGGCGGGATCACAATCAGCAGCCCGTCGCCGCGGTCAGCCACGCTGACCACGGCGTCAGCCCATTCCCGCCACGGCAGCCCCGACTCGACGAACGCCAGGTTGAGCACCTCACGCAACCGTTGCCGCAGGTTCTTCTGCGTGTGGCTGTCGCGGGAACTCCAGCTTTCGATGTCAGCCACCATGATGCGGCGCGATACAGGTTCGTCCGGCATGTGGGACGGCCCTCCTTCAGGGCCGTATCGGTGGACACGGCCCTCATCAATGGCGGATTCTCGATGTGAAGCTCGCGCCATCAGATCGGTATCTGATCGGCGGTGGGCACAGGCCACGATGGTGCGAGCGGCTTCGCCGCCTGTCGCCTGCCGTAGCCGTCGTCCCTGACCGTCGTAGTGGTCCGCTGGTGCCCGTTCGACGCCATCCGTCACATTTGACGAGACATTGTGTCTCCATAGGAGAACGCGCGCAACACGCCAGCCTCCACAAGGACGATCATCCCGCCCCTTTTTTGATCACTCCACGGGAGCGGAGATTTTTCAGATCGCGGCCGACCGGCTCCCGGGACGCACCGATCGCCACCGCGAGATCGTGCTGGGGCAGCCGCAGCGTGATGGCGACACCACCGCCGGGCTGGGCCTGCCGGTGCCGGTGCCGGTGCGCAAGTTCCATGAGGTGGCGGGCCAGCCGAACGCCAAGCGGTCCCCGGGACTCAACTGGCCGTCAGCGCTGTGATCGCTGCCACTTGCGGACACGCGTTCCTCTCCATCACGTGACGGGTGACGCAGAGTACCCCACTTGCTGCGCCACAAGGATGCGGCGGGTATCCGTCATCACGTTCCGTCCACCTATAGTGCCGGAAAGCGGCCCTGCCCAGCCGTGCGGCCGCAGGCACCACATAAAGTCCGCTCAATCAGCGGATATATGCCCGATAAAGGGAAATACGGGCGGCACGGAGGCCGAATTGCGGAGGCTGGGTTCCCGGTATGTCCCGCGCGAACCGCTCGGGCGCGGCACACGGACAAGGCACGGCGGCGGACTGCTGGTGGCGGGTGTCGCGGCGGTGATGCTCATGGGCCTCGGCTCATGGCTGCTCGCCACCGGCCTCAGCCGGGATGGCCGTGCCCCCGCCGGGCAGCGGTCCGTCAGGCAGCGATCTGTGCCGAGCGCCGCGGTGACGGTTTCGGTGGCTGCCTCGGTGACCGCCTCGGCGACGGCAGCAGCCGGTTCCATCGCTGTGGCCGAGCCCCCTTCCCCAGCGGACCCGCCGACGATGCCGGTACCGGACGTGCGCAACATGCTGCTGGCCGACGCCTCCACAACACTGCGCAAGGCCGGCTTCACCAACATCCCATACCGGTATGACTGCTACCGGTCACCCAACATCAACAACGTGGTGAGCCAGGAGCCGTCCCCCGGCAGCCGGATCACCATGACCTCTCCGGTGAGCCTCACGCTGCAGGCCGCCGATTGCGCGGCCGTGCCCATGGTCGTGGGAATGATGTTACGTGACGCCACCAACACGCTGCGGCAGACCGGATTCACCTATATCTCGTACTCCTACGAGTGCCTGAAATCGATCAATGCCGCCACCGTGGTCATCCAGTCGCCGCCCGAGGACACCAGTTACAGCGTGGAACAATTTGTGACTCTCAGATTACAAAAAACCAACTGTTGATCACATGGAACGATCGATCGGTAGTGACCGGCTCGGCCAGACCCCCGCGGTCCGAAGTCCCTGTCGTGCGTCCCCGTCCAGGGCGCGCGGCACGGGCAACGGCGCGGGCGGGCTGTCCAGTACCGTCCGGCCGCCGCCAGCACCACCGAGTGCCGCCGCCCGACCGCTGAAACCCGCCTGATCGCTCGGTGCGGGCTGGGACACGGCAGCGGACGGCCGGGGCGCCGCGGCCCACATGTCGACCTCAACGATGATCTCCCCGTCCTCGGAGTTCATGCGCAGTCGTCCGCCGTGGACCTCGACCAGCCGCCGGACCACGTACAGGCCCATACCGGCGCCGTCGGTCTCCCGGGTCGCTGTCCCGTCCCGCTGCGTGAACGGCTCGAAAAGCTGCCGGATCGTGGCCGGATCAAGATCGGGGCCAGGATTGCGGACCCGCAGGACCACCTCGTCGCCGACCCGACCGGCGATGAGCCGCACGGGCGCTCCGGGCCACGAGTGCACCAGGGCGTTGTCGACGAGGTTGGCGACCACCTGGTGCAATGCCTGGCGGGCCATTCGCACAGGCAGCCGGGGCGGTAGGTCGACGCTGACGTTCGCCGCGGTGGTCGGCGAGTAGGCCAGTGTCGCGAGCACATCCTTCACGACCTCGGGAAGATCCGCGACCGTGTTTTCCTCGGTACCGTTACCCGTGGCGGTTGCCGCGGTGAGCATGTTCTCCAGCAACCGGGACAGCCGGTCGGAGTAGGTGACGGCCGAGTCGAGCATGTCGTCGAGCTGTGCCGCGGACATCCGGTCCCGCCGCCTTTTGATCGTGAGCAGAGTGCCGCGGATACCGGTCAGCGGCGTCCGGAACTCGTGCGAGACCGTAGCGACAAGATCGCTGCGGATGCGGTCGGTCTCTTCGAGGCGGGCCATCAGGCTCTGCTGGCCCTCGTAGAGCTGCGCCCGATAGTGCTCGACCCGGCGGCGGGACTGCTCGCTGAAGTACCAGAAGATCACCTGGGCGCCCGCCAGCGCACAGATGAACGCGGCACTGATCGCGGCGAAGGTCCATGGGGAGCCTGCGTGGCGGTAGGAGATGACCTGGTCGCCAACGGCGCCGTTGGCGAGGAAGACGAACGCGATTGCCAGCAGATAGACCGCCCAATCCTCATAGAGGGCTATCAGCGCCACGACCACGAAGAAGTGGAAGTGCAGTTCGGGCTGTCCCCGCAAGATGTGGACCAGCACCACGGAGCTGCACAGCAGGCCGAGGCTGGTAGCGAGCGCGCGCAGGCGGCGCACACCCGGCAGGACGGCCGCGCCGAGCAGCAGCGCCGCCGGGCAGGCCGACAGCAGCCCCTGCCAGACGCCGAACTCCCCGTACGCGGCGCAGCCGACGATGATCGGCAGATGGACGGCGAGGATCCAGACCAGCAGCCGGTGGCGGGCAACCCAGTCCTCGGTGGGCAGGCCGCGCCCATGCGGCATCCAGCCCCAGGTCCGCCCGCTGAGCTTCTCGGCGGGAAGGATGAGGTCAGCGACGGGTCGATGGCCGGGTGAGGTCCGCTCGGCACGGCGGAGCCGGCCGGCGCGCGCACTGCCATGGCGACGCCGCGCCCGGTCGGGAACAGGGGCCACGGAGGACATCCCGGTCATCCTCTACCGATCGGCGCCAGGCGCACCATGGCCGGCAAGGATGGTGTGACATGGCAAGCAGACCCACCCATGACTAGACCATCTTTACCAGCCGGTAACAGGCTCAACGAGGCCATGGCGCCGCAGGCGGCCGCTTCGGCACCGTATGGTCCGCATGGTGGCCTTCGGACGGCCACCCAGGAGGAGGACACCGTGCCCCCCGTGACCTTGACCGCGACCCCCCTGACCGCCGTCGCCGCCTCCCCCGCCGACCCGGCCTGTGCCAGCCCGGCCTGTGCCGGCGCAGCCGCTGCCTTCGCGCCTGTCGTCGAGCCAGGCGTCCGCGCGGACGAAGCGGTCGCGACCAACGGCCCGCGGCTGCGGCTCGTCACCACCAACGACCAGCCAGCCGGAATCGTGCACGGACACGACCCGAGCTCCTGCGGGTGTCGGGAGTGCGCCATGGCGCGTCACCCCGCGTCGATGCCTCGGCTGACGGTCGTTTGATGACCGTGGGTCGGTAGGAGCGACCGGCAGTACCGCCAGCCGCGCCAAGAACAGCGCAAAGGGTCCCAGGAGCTGTTGATCCTGGGACCCTTTGCGCTGACCGGACACACGCCGCCTCGGGACTTCGGGGCCGCTTCGGGGAGACGGCCGTAGAACACCGTCCCCGACCGGTGGCAGCCGGACAGACGACGAAGGGCTGGTGCCCCGGTCTGCCCAGGTCACCAGCCCTTTACCAGTGGTCTTGCCTGTAGCCCCGACCGGATTCGAACCGGCGCTACCGCCTTGAGAGGGCGGCGTCCTAGGCCACTAGACGACGGGGCCAACTGTTCTCACTTCAGGCACACTGTACTTCGCAGCGCAGCAAGCCTGACGCTGGGGTACCAGGACTCGAACCTAGACTAACGGAACCAGAATCCGTTGGGCTGCCAATTACCCCATACCCCAAGGTCGCCCTTGCGGGCGAGCCCTACTGTACCGCATCCAGCCGGGGAGGCTGCCGGTGACCTGCCGCGAGCCGCCCGCCGGCAGGTCACCGGCAGGTCCGGATATGATCAATTATCTGGATCAGCGGGAGGTGACCGGGTTGGTGAGGGTGCCGATCCCCTCCAGCGTGACGGCCACGGTCTGCCCGGGGCTCATCGGGCCTACCCCAGCCGGCGTTCCGGTCAGCAGGAGGTCACCGGGCAGCAGGGTCATCGCCGCGGACATGTACGCGATGAGCGACGCGACATCGTGCAGCAGCGACTTCGTCCGGGCGTCCTGCCGGAGCTCGCCGTCGAGAGTCGTGCGGACAGCCACGTCGGACGGGTCGAGATCGGTCTCGATCCATGGCCCGACCGGGCAGAAGGTGTCGTGCCCCTTGGCCCGGGTCCACTGGCCGTCGGCCCGCTGCTGGTCGCGTGCGCTGACGTCGTTGGCACAGGTGTAACCGAGAACGACCTCCAGCGCCCGCGCCACCGGGACGTCCCGGCACAGCCGCCCGATGACGATCGCGAGCTCACCCTCGTAGTCGACATGATCGCTGTCAGGAGGAAGCACGATCGGGTCGCCCGGACCGATCACGCTCGTCGACGGTTTCAGGAAAAGCAGCGGGTTCGCCGGGGCGGTATCGCCCATCTCCCGGACGTGGTCGGCGTAGTTCTTGCCGACACACAGCACTTTGCTGGGAAGCACCGGCGCGAGTAACCGCACGCCGCCGAGCGGGTGCCGCGCGCCGGTGAAGCTGAACGCGCCGAAGGGATGGGGGGTGATCGTGGCCACCGTGGCCTCGCCCCGCTCCACCTCTCCCTCGACCACCCCGAAGGCCGGTTCCGTCCCGTCGGTGAACCTGGCGATACGCACCCGTTGACGTTACAGGCAACCTCCGGTCACATGTGTCCCAGCGCACGTCACGGACCTCGTGGATAGGCTTTCCGCGCGTTCGGAGATCTCAGCCCGGGAGGAGCCAGGTGAGCGAGACCACACCCGTCTACGATGTCGGCGCGCCGGAACCGAAGCCCATCGACGAGGAGCTGAGCGTGCAGCTCGGCCATCTCGCCGAGGACGCGATCCTGCGCGGCAAGCCCAACGGCAGCGAGCGGTGCGACAACTGTCTGTACTACCTCGACACCGACAGGGACATCACCTACTGCTGGCACCCGAAGCTGCGCATCCTGGTCGGCGGCGACTGGTGGTGCCAGTGGTGGGAGGAGATCCCGGCGGACTGACGACACACGCGGCACCCACCGTAACGCCCTGAAAAAATACGATCAAATTTGCGCGGGCTGCGGAGCGGGGTACAGCGCACGGCGCAGGACGTCATGGATCTCCCGCGCCTGGCGCTTGAAGACGGCCGCGGAACGCTCCAGGCTCGCCCCGTGGAACGTCCCCGGGAACTGGTGCAGCTCGACCGAGACGCCCGCCCGCAGCAGCGCCAGGGCGTAGTCGATCCCCTCGTCGCGCAACGGGTCGAACTCGGCGGCCGAGACGTACGCGGGGGGCAGGCCGACGAGGTCGGTGGCTCGGGCCGGCGCCGCGTACGGCGACACGTCGTCACCGAACGCGGCGTCACCGAGCGTGATGTCGCCGGGTTTGGCGCCACCAGGCGTGGCGTCATCGGAGCGGCCCAGGTAACGCTGCCAGCTCCGCACGGCGTTCGGCCGGCTCCACAAGGGCGTGTCAGCAAAATCGATCATGGATGGAGTGGCCAGCCGGTCGTCCAGTTCGGGCGCTGCCAGGAGCTGATAGCACAGGGAGGGGCCGCCACGATCTCGGGCGAGCAACGCGAGCCCTGCCGCGAGCCCCCCGCCGGCGCTCGCGCCGCCGACGGCTACCCTGCCGCGGTCGACACCGAGGACCTCCGCGTGCTCAACCAGCCACCGCAGGGTGGCGTAGCAGTCCTCAAGCCCCGCCGGGAACGGGTTCTCCGGAGCCAGTCGATACTCCGGTGACACCACTATGACCTTGGCTTCGGCACAGATCCACGCCGCGTTCGGATGCGTCGCCCCCGCGTCGCCCCCGGCGCAACCGTCGCCATCGATGCCACCGCCGTTGATCCACAGCATGGCCGGCCACGGCTCACCGGACTCGTTCGGCCGGTAGATACGGACCGTGACATCAGGCGATCCCAGTGGGCCGGGGACCACCCAATCCTCACATGTCACTTTCGGCGGCAACGACACCACGGTGGCGAGCTCGGGATCCACCACGACTCCTCATATCCGGGGCGAAACAGGCCTTGACCAGCACTTCCACCGCGAATGAGTGTTCCCTGCAAAGAGGCATCTGTCATCTGATGCTGCCTGGATCGACCCGCTGGGCCACCAGAAGCACTCTGGATCTTCCAGCGTCAACCGGTCGCCTCCGGGAAGA
>NZ_CAKJTR010000067.1:0-1363 GCF_917627355.1 Protofrankia sp. Cj3
GCGTTCGAGCGTGCGGCATAGCCGGTGACCTCGCAGTACACGTGGGCGCCCCGGGCCCGCGCATGCGCCAGCTCCTCCAGCACGAGTACGGCGGAGCCCTCGCCCATCACGAACCCGTCGCGGGTCGCGTCGAACGGCCGGGAGGCGTGCTCGGGATCGTCGTTGCGCGCGGACGTCGCCCGGATCGCGTCGAAGCACGCGATCGAGATCGGGGACAGCGGCGCGTCCGACGCTCCCGCGATCACGATGTCGGCCTCACCGTCGACGATGAGCTGGTGACCGTACCCGACCGCGTCGATCCCGGAGGTACAGCCGGTCGAGACCACGTGTGCCGGGCCATGGGCGGCGAACCGGTAGGCCACCTCGGTGGCCAGACAGCTGGGGACCAGGGCGTGGTAAAGAAAGGACGATGCGTAGCTGGGGTCGACAAGCCAGTCGCGCCCGCTGTTACTGGCGATCACGTACTCGTCTTCCAGCCGGGTGGTCGCGCCGACCGCGCTGCCCATGCTCACGGCTACCAGCGGCTGGTCGGGGTCGGCGGGGTCCGCGTCCCCGCCGAGTTCCAGCCCGCTATCGGTGACCGCTTCGGTCGCGGCCACGAGGGCGAACTGGATGAAACGGTCGTTACGGGCGATTTCCTGTGGCGTCAGCCCCGCCGCGGCCGGGTCGAAGTCGCATTCGGCGGCCACCTGCGAGCGGAACTGGCTCGGGTCGAAGAACGACAGGCGTCTGGTGGCTGTCCGGCCATCGGTCAGCAGGTGCCAGAACTCCTTGCTACCGGTGCCTCCCGGCGCGACCACGCCGATGCCGGTTATCGCCGTCCGTCTCACTTCCGGCTCCTTCATGGGATGTTCCAGCGTGGGCACGTCAGTTCTGGGGGAGCGGTTCGGTGTCCACGTGGCCGAGTTCCGGGCGCGGCGCCAAGGGGCTCAGCTGGAAGACAAGGAAGGCCGTCTGGCTGCCCTCGTTGACGATCCGATGCCGCATCCCGATCGGGATGAGGAGCCCGTGCTCGGCGGGCAGCGCGGTGTGCTCGCCGTCGAGCCGCGCGGTGACGCCTCCGGACACGCAGTACAGGAACTCCTCGGAGTACGGGTGCCAGTGCTCGGTGACGACCTCACCCGGTTGCAGCGTCAGCGTGCCGAGGAAGCCGGACTTCGCACCCACCGTCGCGGGGGACAGTAGGGTACGGATATCGCCGCCGCGACGGCGGTTGGCCGGGACGGCGTGGATCGACAGCGCGGCCGGTCTGGTGGTGGGGGTGGTCACGGTCATGGCTTCTCCTGGATCCCTGGGGGGTGGGCAGGCCAGCGTTCCAAAATCGTCGGCGACGTGGGGGTGTCGTCGCCGGGTAGCAGGTGTG
>NZ_CAKJTR010000067.1:1781-3448 GCF_917627355.1 Protofrankia sp. Cj3
CGCCCATCTCTCGTCGGGTGTTGTTGTTGATATTGCTGGTCATCCATGCGTCGTCGACGGGTGCTTCCGGGCGCATGTGGAAGTCCTGGACCCAGCGCATCCTGGTGCCGGTACCCTCTGGTTCGTAGGTCCACTCGATATTCATGAACTCGAAAGGCCCTGTTTCAACGCGGTGCGCCTGGACGCGGTGTCTGTCCGGGTCCAGAGTCCGTTCCGAAACCCAGCTCCAGACGTTTCCGTTGGCATCCGGGTGCATGGTGAGCCGGAACCTGAAGGTCTTGTCGTGGTGTTCGAGAATTTCTACCGAGGCGTACTCCGTGAAGAGCTCCGGCCAGTTTTCGAGATCATTGGTTGTTTTCCAGACGAGATCGATGTCAGCGTCGATCCAGATCGAGTTGTCCGTGTGTGAGGCCATCATTCTCCATTCGGTTCACCAGGTGGGCGCAATGGTCCGCCCAGGCTCGTTCTGTTTTGTCAGGCGATGACCTGTCCGGCGGCGTTGATCGTGGCGAGGATCTGTTCGAGGGTGTAGCCGGTGGGCGGTTCCGCGGGCAGCTCGATCCCGAACGCGTCGAAGACGACGGTCTGCAGGTGCAGGTACGCCAGTGAATCGATCCCGACCTCGGCGAACGTGACGTCAAGGTGCGCCGGGCGGTCGTCGGGGGCGAGCACGGTCTGTTCGATGAGAAAGTCGAGCAGCCGGTCGGTGTTCCAGGCATGTTCCATGACGTTCTCTCCCTTGTGGTGGTGGCTGGGGGCGGCCGGCGGTCAGGGTCGGGGAGGCCGCTGGTCAGCCCGTTCGCTCCGTTCAGTGGGTCAGCCGGTCAGTCGGCAGCCCATGAGTAGAAGTTCCGCGCCATTGCGTCCCGTGGACTTTTCCAGGTTGCCGGGTCGTACGCTGTGATGTGTTTCCCCAGTTTCGCGTTGACGTCCACGAACAGTGGATGTTCACGAAACTGGGGCAGCGCGTGGCTGACATCGTCAGCCGCCTCGATCAGATGGAAATACAGTCCGTGAAAGCTGAACAGATCGCGGCGGACGACGCCTAGCAGACGAGGCAGCTGGCCGTTGTCCGACTCCTGGAAGATGTCGGCGACAGCGGTTTCATCGCTGGTTTCCATGCGAGCGACGATAAGGGTCCGGTGCGTCATCGGGAAGGTCCGGGAACAGCTGGGCGGACCTGGCTGTAGAACACTGACACGCATGCTCCCTAGCTGTACTTGGAAGAACTCGGACGAGCGTGCGCGACATCGGTGTCGCATTGACGCCGGCATGTGCTGACGATATGCCAGAACCGCTGGTAGACGCCTGTTTTATGCTTTGATCAGCGGCTGCTCCCGGCTGCCTTCGATGATCTGATGACGCGGGTCCAGCGGACCGCGAAGCGATCTGTTGCATCCGCCCTTGCTGTACCGCGATAAGCCCCCGGAAGCCAGTCCCGACCTGGCCTTTGCCCCCGTAGCAGCATGCTTTATTTGTTCCGCCTGTGTCTCGAAATTGATCTGGCAGGAACATGTAGTGGCAACTTGATGCCAAGTATGGCCTCCAGTGTGCCGGTTCTGTTATAGCCAACCCCGCTCCGCCGCGAGGATGCCGGCCTGGAACCGGCTGCGGGCGTCCATCCGGCGCATCAGGTCAGCGATCATCCGGCGCACTGTCCGGACCGA
>NZ_CAKJTR010000067.1:3933-25429 GCF_917627355.1 Protofrankia sp. Cj3
GCTGGATCGCCACCGGAGATCGTGCCGAGCGCGTTGCGGCCGGCCTCCAGCGGTTCGGCGAACTTCCACAAGTGGTCGAACAACATCACGGCCAGATTGGTCAGCGCCGGCTCGCGCAGCAGCAGCGCATGGCTGTCGTATGGATCCAGCGTCAGCAAGACGAGAGCGATCTGGCGGTCGACGATGGCAAAATCCGCTGGTGAGGCGTCGATCACACGTAGATCCAGGCCGTGTGCGGCTATGTTACGGATGCGTGCGGCGGTCATGCCGCCCGAACGCGTCCCGCGGGAGTAGATGCCGCGCATGGTGATTCCACGCTCCAGCGCACCTCGGACAGCTTGTGTGCTCGTAGCTGTGAGGGGCGGTTCCCGCCCGGGCTGGGTGTGCAGCATCAGTACTTCCCGTTCCGCCCGGGCCAGCAGTTCCCGCGCCTTGATCTCGACGGCGTCGGCGCCGTCCAAACGCTCCACCGCCTCCCCGTGCCCCCCGATCTGACGCCCCTGTAGGTAGTCGGCGACCAGCGTGTTCACCTGCAGACGCGCGCGGATGAGCTGTTCCTGCCGATGGATGAGCTGATCATGTTGCTGGCGCAGCAGCTGTTCCAGGGGGACCTCGGGATGCACCGCGACGAGGCGGCCCGGATGCTCTCGGGACATCACCAGCAGCGAGAGCTCGATGAGCCTGTCGCGGGCCCGCGTGATAATGCTCGTGGGAAGCCTGAGGGTCAGGCTTACGTCCTCGGTGGTCAGGTCCTCTTGGCGTAGCCACAGCCGGTAGGCCGCGAGAGCGACGTCATCAAGGCCGAGAAGATCAAGCACTTTCCTCTCCCGCGCCGGCTAGTCGACGTGGGCGCTGGCCTCGGACAACAGACCCCGCTGTCGGGTCTCGGTTGCCACCACATCCAGGGCGTGGCGGACCAGCGCGATCAGGGCCTGCCGGACGGATTCCCGCCGACGGGCGTCGCAGAACACGATGGGTCGCCGAGCGTCGATGTCGAGAGCGTTGCGGACGTCGTCGAGGGTGTACGCCTTTGAGCCGTCGAACTGGTTGACCGCTACCAGGAACGGGATATCGCGTTCCTCGAAATAGTCGACCGCCGGGAACGAGTCCGAGAGCCGGCGGGTGTCCACGAGCACGATGGCGCCGATGGCGCCGAGGACCAGCTCATCCCACATGAACCAGAAGCGGTCCTGACCGGGCGTGCCGAACAGGTACAGAATCACGCTGTCGAGCAGGGTGATCCGGCCGAAGTCCATGGCAACCGTGGTCGTGGTCTTGGCACTGACCTGGGACGTGTCGTCGATACCGAGGCTTGCGGAGGTCAGCGCCGCTTCGGTGGTGAGCGGGGGTATTTCGCTGACGGCGCCCACAAAGGTCGTTTTTCCGGCGCCGAATCCACCGGCAATTATTATCTTAACCGGATTGAGTGCGGAGCCGGTGGTATTTGTTCTAGAGGGTCTGAAGTCCATCGAGCACCTTCTCCATCAGCGCTACGTCGGGACGCTCGGTCGGTCGGGTTGGGCGGGTGACGTGTACGAGACCAGCGTCGATCATGTCGCCGACGAGGACGCGTGCCACGCCGACCGGAAGGCTGAGCTGGGCGGAGATCTCCGCGATCGACTGGATGTGCTGACAGAGCAGCACGATGTCCTGCTGCTCGGGATCGAGGTTCCGAAGCATTGCCCGTCCGTGCGCTGTCGTCGACACCAGAGCTACGAGCTCCAGCGCGCGATTGGCCGCCGGCCGCGTTCGGCCGCCGGTGACGGCGTAGGGGCGGACGACCGGACCTGCGTCCTCGTCGTACCACTCCTCGTCCACGGGTCCTCCTGATCAGGGCGTGGGGTCAGGTCCCCGCTGGTCTCCGGCGACGCGACAGAGCGAGAATCGCGTCGCCTTCAACCGGGCGGGCGCTCAGCGCGGTAGTGCCGCCTGCATCTCGGCACGTAGCTCGGGGGTCAGGAACTCGCCGACACGGATGACCAGCAGGGCCATCTCGTATGCGATCAGACCGATATCCGACCCAGGCGTGCTGAGGATGGCCAGACACGACCCGTCGCCGACGGCCGTGACGAACAGGAAGCCCTGTTCCATCTCGACGATTGTCTGGCGGACATTGCCGCCGCGGAAGAACCGCCCGGCCCCCCGGGCCAGGCTGTTGAATCCCGAGGCGACCGCGGCCAGCTGGTCGGCGGTGGTCCGGTCCATACCGTTCGACGTGGCCAGCAGGAGACCATCCGATGACAGCACAATCGCGTAGGTGACCTCCGGTACTTTCCGCGTGAGATTGTTCAACAGCCAGCTCATGTTTTCAGCCGGGCCGATATGGCGCATCACATCACCTTCCTGGCGTCATCGCCGTTCGGGTTAGGTCCTTCTTGCAGGCCGCGGCCGAAGTTGGACTGGAAGGAGGACATCATGTTCCGGATTTCCTCCGGTGATCGTTGCCCGACAAGGAGCGGCGGGGCCGTGGGTTCGTTGGCGGGTGTTCCCCTGAGCTCGGGAGCCAGACTTGCCCGTCGCCTCCGCTTCGGCAGGCCCGCGTCCGTTGTCGGTGGTGTGGCGGGTGGCAGCTCCGATGCGGGTGCTGACGCCGCGACCTGCGGAAAGGATGTTGTCTGGGATGGTGCCGTTGGCAGGGGGAAGTGTGGGCTGGGTGGGCTGGCTGGGCTGGGTGGGAAGGGCGAGGCCGGCGGGACCGGCCGGGATTCGGGCGCATGGGCCCGCTCGGGCAGGCCGTTGTCAGTGAACGCCGCGGTGGTCCAACGTGTTGAGGTATCGGCCGGTTCCTCCCAGCGACTGGTCGGTCCGGTCTGGTGGCCATCATTGCCTGGCGGCTGGCCCCACCGGTTCGATGGGTCAAGCAGCTCGGCCGGGGTATCCGGAGCTTCGGTCCAGGCATCGGACGCGGGCTGTGGGTCCGGCCGCGTCCATGGCCCAGAGTGCTCGCCGTTCTTACCGTTGTCGGAGCTCCCGACTCCGTTCCGCTCGGCGACGAACCAGCTTGAACGGATCGTGGCGAACACGGGCAGATCGTCCATGAGCGGCCGGTCATCGCCGTCGCCGTTGCTGGACGCGGCCGGCGCGCCCACCGGCATCAGTTCGCCGAACTCGCTGGGTTCGGCGGAGCCGCCGAGCGAGTCCGTGAACGAGCCGGCGGAGACCGCTCCGGAGGTCTCTTCGTAGATCGCCGGGTTCTGCTGGCCGGCGGTCGCGTCGATCTCGCGCAGCAGCGCCGCTGGGAGCAGGACGATGGCGAGGGTTCCGCCATACGGTGACGGCCGCAGCCGGACCTGGATGCTGTGCCGCTGGGCGAGCCGGCCGACGACGAACAGGCCGAGTCGTTCACTGGTCTGGAGGTCGAATGGTGGCGGGTTGCCCAGCCGCTCGTTGACCTCGTTGTACTCCTCGTCGGTCATGCCGAGGCCGCGGTCTTCGACCTCGACCACGCAGCCGTTGGAGACCTCGTGGCCGGAGACGTGGACGGGAGTGTGCGGCGGGGAGAAGGAAGTGGCGTTCTCGATCAGTTCGGCGAGCATGTGGATCACGTCACCGACCGCGTGGCCGCCGACGGCGGAACCCGAGATCGGCAGCACCTTGACGCGGGTGTAGTCCTCCACCTCGGCGACGGCTCCGCGGACGACGTCCTTGAGCGGGACCGGCCGGCGCCAGCCGCGGGCTGGTTTCGATCCGGACAGCACGATGAGGTCCTCGGCGTGGCGCCGCATGCGTGTCGCGAGGTGGTCGAGCCGGAACAGCTCCGCCAGCTCGTCCGGGTCGGTCTCCTTGCGTTCCAGCCCGTCGATGACCTTGAGCTGGCGATGGATGAGCGCCTGGCTGCGGCGAGCGAGGTTGAGGAACGTGTCGCCGATGCTCTTGCGCATCGCCGCCTGTTCGACAGCGGTGCGCACAGCCACCTGATGGACGGTGGTGAAGGCATCGGCCACCTGGCCGATCTCGTCCTTGGTCCGGCTCGCGGTGGGGAACGCCTCGTTGTCGATGTTTACCTGTTCCCCTTGGTGGAGCCGTTCCACGACATCTGGCAGGCTCTTGTTCGCGACCTCCAGGGCGGCTCCCCGCAGGCGCCGGAGGTGGCGGATCATCGGGCTCGCCACGAACAGCGAAATGCTGATCGACACGGCGAGAACCAGCGCGACGGTGACACCGCCGAGCCAGGCGCCACGGGTCGCGGTCGAGGCGATCGCGTTGCTCCGGTTCCGCAGGTCGGTCGAGAGCTGGTTTTCCACCTCGACCATCCGGGCGAGCTTGTCGTCAGCCGCGGTGAGCCACGCCTGTGGGTCGATGGTGATGGGCTGGTTCATCTGGGCCGCGAACACCGTGCCGTCACGCATCCGGGTCACGCCGTCCACGGCCGGGCCGACCGTCTTGTCGTAGCTGTCCTGCTGCCGCTGGGAAGCGGTGGTGCGGAACTGCGTGATCCAGGCATCCTCCGCGCCGCCATTCGCCTGGATCAGCTTGACGACCCCGACGTTGCTCTGGTGGAGGAACAGGATCACGGCCACGTAGCCGCGCTGGAGAGCGGCGGCCTCCTTCGCCCGCGTCATGCTGCTCAGGCTCGCGGCCATGTTGATGAGTTCCGAGTTGTCCGACCCAAGACCAACCTGGGCGACGACGGTCAGCAGATCCGTGATTCCTCGGGTGTAGAAGGTGACGTTTTTGTCACGGTCAGTCTGCCCCAGGTCGATCGACTGCCGGTGGGCGGCAAGCTGATCGAGCTGGTTGCGGGTGGCTTCCAGCACGGGTCGCAGATTCTTGCTTGCGCTGCTGGGAAGCTCCGCGACGTCGGTTCGGTACGTCTCCAGGGCCGCGTCGGTCGGGATCCGGGTGGCTCGCACGTCGTCCAAGCCGACCCGAAATCCGCTCCCGACATACGTGCCCGCTGCGTTGCGTTCCTTCTGGAGGGCATCAGCGAGATCGTTGACCTTGATTGAGAAACCCGCGAGGGTCCGGATCCGATCGCTTGCGCTGACACTCTCAAGGTTCGTCCGGACCTGGATGGCGCTGAAAACTGTCAGCGCCATCAGCGGAAGGATGAGAATGGCGACCAGCTTGGAGCGGATTGGCCAGTTCTGGAGCATCCGATCCTCTCGTCCGACGCCGTGTCTTGGCGCCTCGTTGGGGCGAGCGTTCTTGTAGAGCCTTCGTGCCCCGGCCCTGCCACGGCCCGGGGCGAAAACCGTAACCCTTCGGTCTCCCCCCGTGGGCGAGACGACTCTACCCGGGTGATTAGTCCAGGTTCGGAGGGGGTACACCCAACAGGTTCGGCTGCGGGTTGGCTGGGTCAGCCTAAGGCCGACAATGGATCATTGGCACGAACAGCCAATTCTGTGATGAATTGTTGGGTATCTCCTTGCGCCGGCAATGGCGCCACGCGTCCGTTTGCGTGGTTCTGGTTGTCTCGTGAGCAAGGAGTGGCATCCACGGGGATATTCCCAATAGTTCCACATGTAACAGACTCTATCTGGCGGCCGATGGGCGCCTGGCGGGCGGTTGCTGCGTGCCTGGGGAGAGCTTTGCCGGACCGTGGTCGCGGCCGTTGGGGAATTTGGTGCCAGCGGTGCTGTATCGAAAAGGCGTGCATCCGAGCGGGTCGGTGAGCTGCTAAAAGTTTCATGATCGTAATCTGCTCTGCCGTGCCCGCGGGATCACCGGGTGGTCCCGAAGGGATCTGAATTGTGTCCCGTACTTGTCTTCGAGGGATGAGATGACAGGAAGGGAAATGGGTACTGATTGCCGGATTTATGTTGATCGTACGGCGATTGGTAAATATTTAGTTAACATATTGTATTTGTTGGCAGGCTGAACTGTTGGTGGTAGGGAAATGCTGTTTCCAACCGCTCGGATGGTGTTTCCGTTGAGTTGTGAAAAGCGTCCGGGCGGGCTACGCGCGGGGTCGAATGAGTCGAATGATCAGTGGGAGCCGGTGCGGAGGACCGCGTAGGTGCCGGTGGACAGCGCCCTGACCCCATCCGCCGACCGGACCAGGGGATAGACGGCGAAGTGGTAGACCAGTCCGTTGTCGGGCGCGCGCAGGTGCCAGCCGCCTCTGATTTCCAGGCTGGCGTTGGTGACCTTCGCGCTCCGGGCGGCCGGATCGTCCGGCCCGGTGGGCATCGTGTCATGGCGCCACAGCACCCTGGCTTCGGTGATGCCAGGTGGCATCTGGAACGTCAGGACGATCTCGTTGCCGCGGTCGACGGCATGCAGCGCACGGATAGGCCCGGTGGGCAGGTGGTGGGTTGAGCGGCCGACGACCGCTCTGTTGCCGGCGACACTGACCGGGGTGTATACGACCGGCCCGCCGGCAGCGGCCACGGTGAGACGTCCACGCCGGCTTGAGCCGGCCAGGTGCGCGTGCCCGTCCAGCGAGTCCACGGGCAGTTCTTCGTCGACAGCGCCGAACGGGCCTGTCGCGAGGAGCGGATCAGCCGGGGTGGGGCCGCCGTCAGGCGGCTGGTCCGCCGGGCGTTCGGGTAAGCCGGCGGGCACCTCGGTGACGTAGATCCGCACCAGCGCGCCGGGAACGGTCGTCCACCGCAGGGTGGTCACCGCGCCATCGCCGTCCGCCTCGAGGTCGAGGACCGGACGCGGCCTGGCGATCACTTTCACGACCACGTCCACGCCCGCGGTATGGGCCAGGGCGCCGAGCGGATCCGGGTAGGACACCCGTACCCGATAGCGATAGGTGGCCCCGGTCTGCGCGTCATGGTCGACATAGCGGCCGCCGGCGGCGCGGACCCGACGGGTGGCCCCGTGAAACGGCGACGACTCGTCAAAGGTCCGCTCGATCAGTACGTCGTCGTATCCTGCCGCGAGAGTCCAGGACAGGGCGACGCCGTCACCGTCCATGCGGGCGCGCAGCGCCGTGACATCTGGGGCGATCACCAGTGGCTGGGTGCGGGCCGGCGTCGAGCGCTGGCCGCCGGCCGCCGACATCACCTCGTGCCAGACCGTCACGCCGTGGGGAACACCCGCGTCGGACAGCTCGGTGGAGGCGGTCATGCCGAGGCTGCGTTCGGACCGTCCACTCGGTGCGGCCGGGTCCGCCACCACGCGCAGGACGCGGAAGGAGAGCGGGCCGGACGACGTCGGCGCGCTCCACCGCAGGACCACCGCTCCGTTCTCCTGCGTGGCGGTCAGATTGGACGGCGGTGCGAGCGCGCCGGGCGCATCGTCTTGATCATCAGGGGCTGTCTGGGAGCCGCGGGTGGTCGGCGCGATCTCCGGTGCTGTGACCTCGGGCGTCGTGCTCCCAGGGGCGCTGCCGAAGGCGTAGCGCGGGCCGACGTCGTCACGGCTGACGACCCGCGGGCGTCCGCCGGGCTGGCGGCCTGGTGGCGGGGCAGCCGGCGGGCGTGCCGCGGCGATGCCGATCAGGAGCCCGTACATCTGGCGGGACGTCAGGCGGGTGCGCGGATCCTTGTCGAGCAGGCCGGTGAGAACATCGTCCAGCGGGCCCGCCCGGTATGTCTGTGCGGGGGGCTGGAACAGGATCGCCGCCACCATCGCGGCGAAGGTCTCCCGGTAGAACGGCGGCTTCCCCTCCACAGCGAAGTAGAGGGTCGCGCCGAGGCCGAACATGTCCGCCTCAGGCGTTGCCGGGTCACCGTTCAGGCGTTCCGGTGACATGTAGGACGGCGTCCCGAGCACGCCGGTGACGGTGAGAGCTGAGTCGCTGTCCCGGGTCGCGATGCCGAAGTCGGTCAGGACCACCCTGCCGTCGGTTCCGATCAGCACGTTCGAGGGCTTCACATCGCGGTGCAGAATCCCGAACGCGTGCGCGGCGGCCAGCGCGTCGCCGATCGCGATCCCGATACGGGCAACCTCCGCGACGGACAGCGGACCGTGATCGCGGACCAGCTGGAACAGTGACTGGGACGGCACCAGCTCCATGACGATCCATGGCAGACCATCCTCGACGATCACATCGAGGATGGTCACGACATGCGGATGGCCACGCAGCCTCGCGGCGTGTCTGGCCTCCCGGAGAGCTCTTTCCACCCGGTCGGCCCGCTCGAACGGATCAGGAGCGTCGCCGAGGTCGACCTCTTTGAGAGCAGCCTCGGTCAGCAGCACCTCGTCAAAGGCGCGCCACACCGTGCCCATCCCACCGGTGCCGAGCCGTTCGATGAGCCGGTACCGGCCAGCCACGATGCGGCTGGCCTCTGGAGCGGCAGCCACGTCGTCCCCTCCGCGGTGTTTGTTACGCCGAGTTGTCCCAGTGCAGCATGCCACCTGGATTGTGCGTTCGCGCCGGCCGCGTCGTCACGCTTTCGGCGGCGCCGGCCGCACGGTAGCGCCGGGAGAGCGGACCATGTGGCCGGCCGGCCCGCACCGGGCGGCAGGACTGGGCCGCGGCGAGGGTCACAACGACAGGGAGGCAGGCGAGAAGCAGCCAGACAAGCCAGCCGCCCGATGGTGACCAGGCGGGGCGGGGCACGAACCAGAGGGGTCCGTCCATGCCGACCGCGTACCGGTGGCTGTTGGCGCCCCACGCGACGAACTGGCCGGCCGCGGTCATGACGATGATGCCGACCGCCACCGTGGCCGCATGGCCGCAAAGGCGCTCGGGCAGCCGGACGGCGAGCACCTCCGCCGCCAGCAGGGGCAGCATGACCAGCACAGGCAGGATGTACCGGCCCTGCATGCCAAAACCGTTCTGGATGAACACGGCCGCGGCGAGCAGTTCGTAGCTGGCCATGACCACCGCGAGGCTGCCCGCGAGCAGCGCGCGATCGCGCCGCTGGCCGACCGCGAAGGCGGCGAGCAGGAGCCCCGCCACCAGCAGTCCCCACAGCCAGTACACGGCGTCCGGGATGGGGACGGACTGCCAGCCGAAGACCCCGACAGCCTGGCGGGCGGACTCCGGGGCCAGTTCGACGGCGGCCGCGAGACCGCGGCCGAGGCGGTCCCACAGGACAGGGGTCCGTAGCGACAGGCTCTGCGTCCACAGCGCTGTCGCGGCGATTCCCACCGCGGTGACCGTCACTGCCGCGATCGAGGGCCGGTCGGCCGCGCGCAGCCGCAGCAGCGCCGCGCGCCCGCCGGCACGGCCGATCCCGACAGCGATCGCGAAGGCCACCCACAGGGGTGCCAGCGGACGGCTCAGCGCGGTGATGCCCAGAACGGCACCAGCGATCAACCAGGTCCGGGCCGTGGGGTGTTCGGCACGGGACAGGCGCAGCGCCGCCGCGGTGGATGCGATCGCTCCGGTGACCTCGGCGCCACTGGTACCCACCTGCGAGCTGAGAAAGATGACCATCGGGGTGGCGGCGAGGGCGTACCCGGCCAGCAGCAGGGTCTGCCGGGCGCGTTGCCCGGCTGGTGCTTGCCCGGCTGGTGGCTGCCCGCCCAGCAGCAGCCACAGCCCGGCGCCGAGCAGCCCGGCCGAGATGAGGGTGGAACCCAGCCGCGCAAGGAGGTACCCGGAGTGCACCGACCAGGCGGCCCGGGTGAGAACTCCCGCGGGTAGGTACAGCCAGGGTGGATACGCGCCGACGATGCTGTTGAC
The DNA here is from genome assembly GCF_917627355.1 of Protofrankia sp. Cj3. NCBI lineage: Bacteria > Bacillati > Actinomycetota > Actinomycetes > Frankiales > Frankiaceae > Protofrankia > Protofrankia sp. Cj3. Next base: position 13,463 of record NZ_CAKJTR010000067.1, read on the forward strand.
CCGGCCGTCCGGAACAGCTGCCGGCAGGCGCAGGCACGCCGCCGACACGTCCGGGTGCAGGGCGGTGCACGGAGGGTTCGTCGTGTCCCGGAGGTCAGCTGGCAGCAGGAAACTCCGGTAGGCGTTCCGGACCTGGCGCAGCGAGTCATCGCTGAATGCCCGCGTCGCTTGTATCTCCGCGAACGGGACAGCGTCGCCGAGGATCTGTCCGTGTCCCGCGGCCACGGCCTTCGCGTAATGGCTCGGCTCGTCCGGGGCGGTTCCCAGCGGATTGGTCAGCGCCCACAGCAGCATCCAGCAGGTCAGCGCACTGAGAAGGAGCACCGGCGCACGGCTCACCCGGGCGCCGGGCAACCGCGGTCTCCTCATCCGTGCTTACCGCCGCCTGGGAAGGTTCTTGCTGACAACATGTGGAGATCCTCCCGCCGCGACGTCCCGGCAGCCCGTCGCACGGGGCCACAGTAGTCTCCCTGTCGCGTCACCGGTCTGATGCCGGCTGAGGCGGGTTCAGGGATTGACAGGCTGTGGCCGCCAGCTGGTCACCAGGAGCGCGGCGGCGCCCGCGAGGCCGACGCCGGTCGAGATCGCGAAGCCGGCCCAGCCGACTCCACCCAGGCCGATCGCGTGGTCGAGCGAGGCCTTGCCCGGACCGGCGGTAGCGATGGCGACCGCGATCACGGCGATCATCAGAACGTACTCGTAACCCTCACGGAACACGAAGAATCCGTGCGGCCTGTGCGCGACCACTCCCGCGACCGTCATGAGACCGACCGCGGCCGAGGCCGCCAGCGGGGTGAGGAAGCCGGCGGCGAGGCCGATGCCCGCCGCGAACTCGAACAGCACTGACATCCAGGCCTGCACGAGTGGGGGACGCAGGCCCATGGAGCCATACCAGCCGGCCGCGCCGGCTATCCGGCCGCCACCGAACAGGTGGTTCCATCCGTGGGCGACCAGGGTGAGCCCAACGCACAGGCGAATCAGGAGGATGGCTGTATCTACATGGGTCATTTCATGCTCCCGAGGAAGAACTGGTGGATCGGTGCCGGGTACCGCGGCGCTGCGTGCCAGCCGGGCCTCGGGCCTCTCGGACCTCGGACGTAGCAGGGCTGGGGCACGCACCTTGCGTCATCGCTCCCCTTGGTCCACGCCCCTGTTGCCAGGCGTTCTACGTCCAAGATGCTTCGATGATGGCTGAATGAACTATACGATGAGTTGGTGAGCAGACGACCCGCCGACATCGACGCGACTGGCCACGTCCGGGTGCCCAAGACTGCCGAGTTGGTAGCGGCTGCCCTGCGTCGGCAGATTATTCGTGGTGATCTTCGAGAAGGTGACGGCCTCCCCAACGAGGCGTCCCTGATGGCGAGGTTCGATGTCTCGCGACCGACGCTGCGTGAGGCTTTCCGGGTGCTGGAGTCCGAGGGCCTGATCGGTGTGCGGCGGGGCGCTCACGGCGGGGCACGGGTGCATGTTCCCAACGGCGATGTGGCGGCACGTTTTGTGGGGCTGGTCCTCCAGCACGACAACGTGACGGTCGCCGACGTGCTGGAAGCCCGTTCGGTGATTGAGCCACCGGCCGCTCGGCTGCTGGCGGCGCGGCGGCGGCGGCGGGATGTCGAGGCGCTCACGGCGCATCTCGATTGCGATGAAGAACGCCTGACCGGCCCGGAAAGCCTGATTCCAGCGCACACCGACTTCCACGAGACAATGGTGGAGCTGGCCGGCAACCAGACCCTGGCGGTCCTGACGAGAATGTTGCATCACCTGGTCACCGGAGTGGCCATGGCGCACCGGGCCGCGCTGCCCTCCGGTAGCGGGGCGGAGTCCCATGAGGACGATCTTGCCCTGCGTGCGCACCGGCGGCTGGTTGATCTGATCGCGACTGGCGACGCCACCGGGGCGGAGCTTTTCTGGCGGCGTCATCTGGTGGAGACCAATCAGCTTGTCCTGGCGCATTTTGATGAGGCCAGCGTGCTTGACGTGCTCGGCTGAGGCTGCCATCCCGCTCTCCTGCCGGGCCGCTGGCGGGAACCGCGGCGGGCCGGATGGTCGTGACCCGTCGGCCCGGCCGCCCACTATCGGGCCGATGGCGTGGCCGGTGCGCTGGTCTCGCGAAGCAGGGGCGCGAGTCTGGTGCACACGATGTCGACGTGGCGGGCCACGAGGTCCGCCGGCATTCCGCCGAGCGAGGCCCACAGGTACACGGTGTCGACCGGTGCGTCGCCGACGAAGGCCCGGATACCGCTCGCGACCTCCTCGGGCGTGCCGTAGTGGAAGTAGTCGATCGGGCTCTTGGACGCCTCGCGGGCCCGGACGCGGTCGGGGTCGACCGGCCGTGGCGTCGGGGCGCCGGTTCCCTCCACCATGTGCCGGCGGTAGGAGTCGAGCTGGTAGGCGAGGTACCCGCCGATGACCGGCCAGTCGCGTTCCGGGTCGTCACTGACCCAGCCCTGGATGCCGCCAGCCATGCGGGCGGTCTCGGGGGCGTGCCCGGCTTCCGCGAGCCCCTTGCGGTACGGCTCGGCGATCGGGCCGAAGGCCGACAGCAGGTTCTCACCGAGCAGACCGGCCCGCCGGGCGCCCTGGGGGCCCAGGTAACCGAGCCAGATGGGCAGCCGTTCCTGGACGGGGCGCGGGGTCACCCGGCCCTCGGCCCAGATCTGCCGCAGCTCACGGACCCGCCGGTCGGTGGCACCGTAGCGCTTCGCCGGATCGGCGCCGAACAGCTCGAACTCCGGTATCCGGTAGCCCGCGCCCAGGCCGAGGTCAAGGCGGCCACCACTGATGATGTCCACCACCGCGGCCTGTTCGGCGATCTCGACCGCCGCGTGCAGCGGGGCGATCATGATGCCGGTACCGATGCGTACCCGGCTCGTCCGGGCCGCGATGGCCGCCGCGAAGGTCAGCGGTTGCGGAAGGTAGTCGTCATCGAACAGATGGTGTTCGGTCACCCAGATCGAGTCCGCGCCCAGCCGCTCCGCCTCCTGGCACATCTCCAGGGTGAAACCGTACAGGCGGGTTGGGTCCTGGCGGCGTTCCGGCGGGTTGCGGAGGTCGAAGTAGAGGCCGACCTGCATGCTCGTCTCCTTCGTCCGGACGGTGCGGGCGCGTCGTGAAGGTCTGGCCGCCTCGCTAATAAATAAGGTAGACAATACAGATGAGGCATCTTCATGTCCTCGGGTGCGTCCGGGTGCGGCGTGCCGCCTGTCGGCTGGCCGGGGAGGTTCTGTGAAGATCGATACGACGCTTCCGAAGGACATCGATGTCGTTCATCGCAACGCGCGGGAAGCCGAGGCCGCGGGCTATGACGGCCTGTGGCTGGGCGAGACGCGGCACGATCCGTTCCTGCTGTCGCTGCGGGCGTGCGACGCCACCGGCGACCTGACGGTCGGGACCTCTATCGCGATCGCCTTCGCCCGGACACCGATGACGCTGGCGAACGTGGGTTTCGACCTTGCTCGTTACTCCCGGGGGCGGTTCGTCCTCGGGCTGGGCTCCCAGGTCAAGCCGCACATCGAGCGGCGTTTCTCGATGCCGTGGTCACGGCCGGCCGCCCGGATGCGTGAGTTTGTGCTCGCGATGCGCGCCATCTGGGACACCTGGCAGAACGGAACGCCGCTGTCGTTCACGGGCGAGTTCTACACGCACACTCTCATGACGCCGTTCTTCTCCCCGGAGGCGCACGAGTGGGGCGCGCCGCCGGTGTACCTCGCGGCCGTCGGCGAGATGATGACCGAGGTGGCCGCCGAAGTGGCTGACGGCATGTTCTTCCATGCGTTCTCGACGCCGCGGTACCTGCGTGAGGTCACGCTCCCGGCGCTGGAGCGGGGCCGGGCGAAGATCGGCCGGACGCTGTCGGACTTCGTCCTGGCCGGCCCGGCGTTCGCGACGGTGGGCCGCAACGAGGCGGAGCTCGCGACGGCCATCGCCGGCACGAAGAAGCAGATCGCCTTCTACGCCTCCACGCCCGCCTACCGCGGGGTTCTCGACCTGCACGGCTGGGGCGACCTGCAGACCGAGCTGACCCGCATGAGCAAGCAGAACCGCTGGTCGGAGATGGGTGATCTGATCGACGACGAGATCCTGCGGACGTTCTCCGTCGTCGGTTCGCCCACGGAGGTCGGCAAGGGCCTGCGGGAACGGTACGGCGATGTCGCCACTCGCATCACCTGCTATGCGACCTATGAGAGCGACCCGGCCATGTGGCCGGAGGTCCTCGACGCCATCCGCGGCTGAGCGCTCCTGCCGGCGCGGGGGCTGGCCCAACCGTCGGTAGTGGCCGTCAGGTAACCGATCAGGGAGAGAAATGAGCATTCTGGACGGCAAGGTCGCCATCGTGACCGGGTCGGGGCGCGGTCTCGGCCGCGCGCACGCGCTGCTGCTCGCGAGCCAGGGCGCCCGGATCGTCGTCAACGACCCGGGCGTGGCCTGGGACGGTGCCGGCAAGGACGAGGGACGGCCCGCGCAGCAGGTCGTGGACGAGATCGTCGCCGCGGGCGGCGAGGCGGTCGCGAACTTCGACAGCGTCGCGGACTGGAAGGGCGCCGACGGGCTCGTCCAGCAGGCTGTGGACACCTTCGGCGGCCTGGACGTCCTCGTCAACAACGCCGGGTTCGTCCGCGACAAGATGTTCTTCAACCTCGACGAGGACGACTGGGACTCCGTCATCGAGGTGCACCTCAAGGGCCATTTCGCCCCGGCCCGGTTCGCGGCCCGGTACTGGCGGGCCCGCGCGAAGGCCGGCGAGGAGGTCTACGGCCGAATCATCAACACCACCAGTGAGTCGGGCCTCGTCGGCAACTTCGGGCAGGCCAACTACGCGGCCGCGAAGGCCGGGATCAGCGCGCTCACCGTCGTGATGGCCCGCGAGCTGGCCCGGATCGGTGTGACGGCCAACGCGATCGCGCCCCGGGCGCGCACCCGCATGACGACCCAGACCTTCGCAGGCTATGGGCAGGTGGCGGAGGGCAGCTTCGACGACCGGGCGCCCGAGCACGTCAGCCCGCTGGTCGGCTGGCTGGCCAGCCCGGCCGCGGCCGACATCACCGGCCAGATCTTCCACGTCTACGGCTCGGTCGTCTCGGTCTTCCGCGGTTGGGAGATCGCCGCCACCATCGACGCGGGCGAGCGGGCCTGGACAACCGAGGAACTGGTGGCCGAGGGGCCGCGGCTGTTCGTGAACCACGATCCGGGACTGCCCCCGACCCTGCCCGGGGTCGCGGCGAAGGACTGAGCTCTCCCGTCGTCGCACGCCCCGCCCCATCGCCTGACGGGCGGGGCGGGCAGTCACAGCCGATGGTCAACTCGAAGGGGAGCGCGGTGTCGGACGACCTGATCCTTTGCGCAACTGACAGTGACGGTGTCGCGACCGTGACGTTCAACCGTCCGGACCGCAGGAACGGCTGGTCACCCGAGCTGGAGGCGGCCTACTTCAGCCAGCTCGACCTGCTCGACCACGATCCGGACGTCCGTGCGGTCGTGCTCACCGGCGCGGGCACCACCTTCTGCCCCGGGCTGGACACCAGCCGCCTCAACAGCAGCGCAGGCAAGGGACTCGATCTGTCCGGGCGCCCGCCACAGTACCGGCCGCGGACCCTGCGCAAGCCGCTCGTCGCCGCTGTCAACGGGGGATGCGCCGGTATCGGGCTCGTCCAGGCGCTCATGTGTGACGTCCGCTTCGCCGCCCGCGGCGCGAAGTTCTCCACGGCGTTCGCCCGTCGTGGGCTCGCGGCCGAGTACGGCCTGAGCTGGGTCCTGCCCCGCTACGTCGGGCTGGAGAACGCGCTGGACCTGCTGCTGTCGGCCCGGACGTTCGACGCGGACGAAGCCCTCCGGCTCGGGCTGGTCAGCCGGGTGGCCGAACGCGACGACGTGCTCGCGCAGGCCCAGGCCTACGCGGGTGAGCTGGCCCGCAACTGTGCGCCGACGGCGATGGCCGCCATCCGCCATCAGGTCTATGGCGATCTCGAGGTGGGCCTGGACGAGGCACTGCGCAGGTCGTTCCGGGTGATGGAGGTGACCAACGGGGCGGGCGACTTCGCCGAGGGAGTCGGGAGTTTCCTGGAGCGTCGTCCGCCGCGGTTCGCTCCGCTGGCCGACGACTTCGACCCGAGCGCGCTGCTCGGTGCCCCCGTGCCCGGCGGCCACCTGGCGGCTGACGACGTCCTCGGCTGACGCTTCCCCGGACCCACATCATCAGGCCGACGCTGTGGATGGGAGATCGCGGAGATCGCGGAGGTCAGGAGGTCAGGCAACGAGCCGACGTGTATACCCGGCCTCTACCAGCGCCTGGTAGGCCGCGTGTACGTCGGGCGGGATCGGCTGGGGGATAGCGAAGTCGCGGTCGGCGTAGACCCAGATGCGTTGGGTATCGCCCACCAGCATCGACACGACCCGGCCGACGTCTCCGATGGTCGTCACGTAGTCGTCCAGCGTGAGTGGCAGAGATGCGCATTGGACGGTGACCTCCGGCCAGAGCTTGCGGCAGGTGGCGTACGCTCGCCGCTGCTGGTAGGGCCGGGAGATTAGGGTAGCTGATCGAACTGTATGGCCCTGGTTGCGTAGGAGATCGCGGGCCAAGGTGATGTTCTCACCGGTGTTGCGTGCCAGCGGCTCGATCAGGATGGCGGCATCCGGGACGCCGAGGGTCAATGCGTGCTCGCGGTAGTGGACCGCCTCACCTCGAGGGAACACGGTAAGAGTGGTAGGCGCGTTCGCGCCGGTGAAGACGATGTGCGGGTACAGCCCTCGTCGGTAAAGGTCCGCTGCGCAGGTGGCTACGGCAAGATCGTGGCTACCCAGTCCAATGCCCACATCGGTGGGCCGCAGCTCGTGGCGCAGGTTGTGGTAGTCCCATAGGATCCGCACGCAGTCGCGGATAGCGGCAGGGATGGCGGCAGGCCGTCCGCCGCTGGTCATGACGCCGACCGGGCGGAGTCGGGCACCTCGAAGCTGTAAGACCAGGTGAACCGCGACGCGGCATGCACCCCCACGGCGTACTCGACCACGACACCATCCGCTGTGCGGGCCGTGCGATGCAGTTCGACGACCGGCTCGCCGGAAGGCAAGGACAATGTCTCCAGCTCCGCGGGAGTCGGCATCCGTGCTTGGAGCTCCTCGGTCATGTGCGCGATTTCCAGACCCTGCTCATACAGCACACGGAACCCGCCGCCGGGTCCAGCCGGCCCGGCGGTGAGCTCCAGCAGACGGGTGCCCTCGACGTGTTCGGGACGGTAGTAACTCGTCAGTGTGTGCGTGGGCGTGCCCTGTTCGCGGACCAGCCTGGCCCGCTCGTACACGTCGGCTTCGTCTGGTAGACCGAGTGCGGCCGAAACCCTGGCCGGAGCGGGGATCCGCCGTACCGTCTGCGTCTGATCGTTACGTTCCCATGTACGGCCGGACGCGATCCTGTCCGCAATGAACGCCACTTGGTCGCAGTCGCGCCATTTGGCCTTGTCATACCGATCGACACCGAGCCGCCGCAATGGCGGCCGAGGCCGTACATAGACGCCCGCGCCCGTTCGCCCGACCACAAGTCCTTCCTCCTTCAGTTTGGTCACCGCGAGACGAGCGGTCTCAGCCGCGACCTCGTAGCGCCGAGCCAGCTCAGCAGTGGAGGGGAGCGCGGCTCCTGGCTCGAGCCGTCCGGACTCGATATCGGCCCGCAGGTCGGCTCGGATGCGCTCCGAGGCGCCTCGTCTGCTGGTCACAACGCCGAGTCTAAGCATCTTCCTAGGAAGGTATTGACCTACCTAGGAAGGTAGGGAAGGCTGGGGATCGCACCAATCTTCCTAGGAAGGTTGCCTGTGGCCGGAGCTCTCACATCCTGCCGGAGACCTTGATCCCAACCCCCTGCGCCGAGGAGGCCGAGACCCGTGTCTGATTCTGCTTCTGCCCGCTCGCCTGATGGATACGTCGACTGGCGGCATGGTGCCGTCTGCCGCGGCGATGATCCCGAGCTGTTCTTCCCGGTCGGTAGGACGGGGCCCGCTGTGGAGCGTCAGATCGCGATGGCCAAGGCGGTATGCGGCCGCTGCCCAGTGACTCGGGGCTGCCTGGACCAGGCAGTGAATACCGGAGAGGACACTGGCGTCTGGGGTGGTCTGGACCCGGACCAGCGACGGAGCCTGGTTCACAGCGAAGCCCGGCTCCCGCTCCAGGCGCTCATGCCATGAGCGCCCTCACCCCGCGGTCGTCCGCGACGGCCGAGCAGATGACACGGGCGTTGACGGTCGTCCGGGACCAGGCCGCAGTGTTATGGCAGGCGGCGTGGGAGTACGGCCGGGCGGTGGAGGCGGAGACGGACGCCCTGCTCGCCTATGCGCAGACTGTGGCCGCTGACGCCGATGAGGTGAATGTCCGCGCCGATCGCGAGGTACTCGTGCGCACGCTGGGCCGGCGGGACGCGGCCGGCCGGCGGCTGGGCCTGTCCGGTCAGCCGCCCGCGCTGGTTCGTGCGGTACGAGAACTGCTCACCGCGGCCCGGACGGGAGCCGCAGCGCGCGGCGCAGGGCCCGGGCCGCCGGCTGGAAAAGATCGGTTCCGACCGGTCAGCGTGGTTCTTTGGGCAGGCCCAGGACCTGCTCGCCCAGGATGTTGTGCTGGATCTCGACAGCGCCTCCGTAGATCGTCTCCGCTCGGGAGTTCAGGAAGCTCGCCTGGAACAGGCTCAGTTTGTAGTGGTCCCCGACCAGCATCGAGTCGGCGCCGGTCGCGTCCATCAGCAGCTCACCGAAGTCCCGGTGCCAGGTGGACCAGAACAGCTTCGAGATCGAGGACTCCGGCCCGGGGTGCGCGTTCGCGACTGCCCGGCTGATCGTGCGGATGTTCATCGCCTGCATGACCCGCAGGCCGACGTAGGCGGACGCGATCCGGTCGCGCAGCACTGGGTCGGCCGGGCGGGACTTCACGAGGTCGATCAGTGCCCGCATCTCGCGCTCGAACCCGGCCTGGAAGGGCAGCACGGTGGTGCCCCCGCGCTCGTTGCCGAGGGTGCCCATGACCACGCGCCAGCCACCGTTGACCTCGCCGACGACCAGGTCCTTGCTGGTGCGGGCGTCACTGAGGAAGACCTCGGCGAACTCCGTCCCGCCGGCCATGTTCCGGATCGGCCGGACCTCGACACCGGGCTGGTGGCGGGGCACGAGAAGCATCGAGATCCCCCGGTGCTTGGGGGCGTCCGGGTCGGTGCGGCACAGGACGTAGAGCCAGTCGGCGTACCCGCCGAACGTCGTCCATATCTTCTGGCCGTTGATCACCCATTCGTCGCCGTCGAGTTCGGCGCGGGTGCGCAGGCCGGCCAGGTCGCTGCCGGCGTCGGGCTCGCTGAAGCCCTGCCCCCAGAACTCCTCGACCTGTGTGATCTTCGGGAGGAAGCGGGCCTTCTGCTCGGGGGTGCCGAACGCGAGCAGGGTCGGCCCGAACAGGTCACGGCCGTGGACTCCCACCCAGTACGGTGCCTGTGCCCGGGCGTGCTCGACCTGGAAGATGATCTCCTGGGCCAGCGTCCCCCCGCGGCCGCCGTACTCGACCGGCCAGGCGATGTTCAGCCACTTGTCCTTCGCGAGGAGCTTCTCCCACTCCCGGCGGAGCTCCCAGGCGGTATCGTCCGCTGGGCCGCCGACGCCCAGGATGCTCCGGAAGTCACCGGTGAGATGATCGGCCAGCCATGACCGCGCCTCCTCCTGGAACTGCCTGTCCTGCGCGGTGACGGCAACGTCCATCGGCTACCTCGCCCACTCGCGCCCAGGCGGGCGCCTCTGGCTGATTCAGGATACAAAATCGTATAAAAAGTTAGCTGATAGGTAGGGCTATAGCAAGTCCCGCGGGGCGTGCCGGGCGTGCGGTTGGTCGTGCGCTGGCTGTCGGCGGGTCCACCCACATCATCCGACGGGCTATGGTTAGCTGATTTATCTGATGGGAGAGGTGCTGTCGTGGACTTTGACCTCACGGACGAGCAGCGGATGCTGGCGCGGACCGCACGGGACTTCGTCTCGCGCACCTGCCCGCCGCGGCTGGCCAAGGAATGGGACGAACAGGGCATCCTGCCGAAGGAGCTTTTTCGCGGCATGGCCGACCTCGGGTGGTTCGGCCTCCCGCTGCCCGAGGACAGCGGCGGGGGCGGCGGGACCGCGCTCGAGCTCGTCCTGCTCGCCGAGGAGCTCGGGCGTGCCAGCCTCGACATCGCCATGTGCTATTCGGGGACCTTCATCCCGGGGCTCACCCTGTTGAAGTGGGGCACGCAGGCCCAGCGCGACCGGTACCTGCCCGGCATGCTCGACGGCACCGAGCGCTTCGCCATCGCCATGAGCGAGCCGGACGCCGGCTCCGACGTCGCGGCGCTGCGCACCACCGCGGCCGACCACGGCGACCATTTCGTCCTCAACGGCCAGAAGGCGTGGTGTACGGGGGCGGGCCTGCCCGGCACGACCATCGCGATGTACGTGCGCACCGACCCGTCCGCGCCGAAGCACGAGGGGCTGTCCCTGGTGCTGGTCGATCCCGCGACCGCTGGCGTGGAGATCCGCCGGACGCCGACGCTGGCCCGGCACATCCTCGGCACCAACGAGGTCTTCCTGCACGACGTGGTCGTTCCCCGGGAGAACCTGGTCGGCCCGCTGCACGGCGGCTGGAAGGTCATGCTCTCCGGCCTCGACCTCGAGCGCGTGCTCATGAGCGGCGCATACGTCGGCGTCGCCCAGGCCACGCTCGACGAGGCACTGGAGTACGCCAAGCAGCGCCAGCAGTTCGACCGTCCGATCGGCAACTTCCAGTCGCTGTCACACGCGATGGCCGATCTCCAGGTCGAGATCGACTCCGCCCGGCTGTTGTCCTACCGGGCCGCCTGGCTGCACGCGCAGGGCCGGCCGTGTTCCCGCGAGGGCTCGATGGCCAAGCTCAAGGGGTCCGAAACCTATGTCTCGGCGGCCCGGTGGGGTATGCAGATCCTCGGCGGCCATGGCTTCGCCACCGAGAGCGTGATGAGCTTCCGCTGGCGCGAGTCCATCGTCGCGCCGATCTCGGGCGGCACCAGCCAGATCCAGCGCAACGCGATCGCGCGCAGCATGGGCCTGCGCAGCTACTGACAGCCAGTCTGACCGCAGTCTGACCGCGGTTGTCCCGGAACTTCCCCGGGGTTCTCCAGGAGAGGCAGCCACTGAATATGGCGGACTACGACTTCGGGGGCGTCCTCCTCGTCGAGTCGGACGGCCCGGTGCGCATTGTCACGCTGAACCGGCCGGACGCGTTGAACGCGTTCGCGGACGGCCTGCATGAAGCTGTCGCCGAGGTCTGGGCGCGCATCGCCGGCGACCGGGATGCCCGCGCGGTGGTGCTCACCGGGGCGGGGCGTGCGTTCAGCGCGGGTGGCGACATCCCGGGTATGGCCAGGCAGATTGCTGACGTGGAGGTCCGCCGCCACTCGATGCGCGAGGCGCGGCGGCTCGCCGATGAGATCGTCCGCTTCCACCTCCCGGTGGTGACGGCGGTCAATGGCCCGGCGGTGGGCCTCGGGGCGACCATCGCCGTCATGAGCGATATCGTCCTGATCGCCGACACCGCCTTCCTGGCTGATCCGCACGTGCAGGTGGGCCTGGTCGCGGGCGACGGCGGCGCGGCGTTCTGGCCGCTGGCCACGAGCATCCTGCGGGCCAAGGAGTACCTGCTCACCGGTGATCGCATCCCCGCGGACCAGGCTGTCGCCCTCGGCCTGGCCAACCGGGTGGTCCCGGCCGGGGAGCTGCTGGCCGAGGCGCGCCGGGTCGCGCACAAGCTCGCCGGGCTGCCTCCGCAGGCGGTCCAGGACACCAAACGGGCGATCAACCTGCACCTGGCGCAGGCAGCCCGGCTGGTGCTGGACTTCTCCCTGGCCGCGGAGGGCGAGTCGTTCACCACCGAGGAGCTGCGCCGCAACGTCGAGAGCTTCCAGACCAGGTCATGAGCGTGTCTCCCAGCGGAACGGGTGCCGAC
>NZ_CAKJTR010000068.1:0-6856 GCF_917627355.1 Protofrankia sp. Cj3
CAGCCCATCCGTATAGCAATGGTTTTTCTGGCTACGATGGTGCTGGGCAGCTATGCGGCCGGCGCGCTGCGCGCGGATATCGTTCCCGAGGAGCTGCGCGCCGCTGACCGTGGTTTGCTGCTCCTGGTGACCTGGGCCGGCGTGGCCCTGATAACGGCGGACGGCGTCCGGTCGTGGCACCGGCTGGATGTTCTGATCGGCCGCCTCGTGGCGATGGGTGTCTTTCTCGCGGTTCTCGGCATCCTGCAGTTCTCGATCGGGCTCAACATCGCCGGTTACATCCACATTCCGGGCCTGCGGGTGAACGGTACCCTCGATCTCATCTCCGCCCGGTCGATATTCCGCCGGATCACCGGTACCGCGAGCCATCCGATCGAGTTTGGCGTTGTACTGGCGATGCTGCTGCCCCTCGCGATAAGCCGTGCGTTCGCCGCGCCGGCGAAGCTGAAGGTGCGACGCTGGCTCGCGGCGGCCAGCATCGGTGTGGCCCTGCCCATGTCGGTGTCACGCTCGGCAATTCTTGCCATCGCGGTGGTCGCCGTGTTCATCATCCCGAGCTGGGACCGCCGTCGGCGGCTCGCCACCTTCAAGGTGATGCCCCTGTTTCTTGTCGGCATGAGAGTAGCGATTCCCGGGCTGCTCGGTACGATCACGAGCCTGTTCACCGGTATCAGCAACGACCCGAGTACCAAAGGGCGTACCGAGGACTATGCCGCGGCCGCGAAGTACATTGCCGTGCATCCACTGTTCGGGCGGGGTTTTCGAACGTTCATCCCGAGCCTGTACAGGTTCCTGGACAACCAGTATCTGATGACCATCGTGGATGCCGGTCTGATCGGGTTAGTTCTCCTGTTGCTGGTCTTCCTGGTCGGGATCTTCACGGCTCGGGGCGCCCGGCGACGTAACGAAGATCCAATTTATAAGGATCTTGCTCAGGCAATCGCGGCGGGCATCGGGGCGGCAATGGTCAGCTTCGCGACTTTTGACGCGCTCAGCTTCCCGATGTGTGGCGGTCTGCTCTTTTTACTGCTGGGGCTTGCCGGAGCGATGTGGCGGCTGTCGGGCCAGCCTGATGATCGTATCGAAAAAAATGATCATAAGTTTCATGCGTCCGCCGCACCCGCACCCGCACCCGCACCGGCCGCGCTTCCGGCCGCGCAGCCTTTGGCTGACCAGATGATTGGTGCGGCCCATTGATCGATACGGTGGGCCGTGCCGTTATCCCCAGCAGGGCTTGATGAGGCTCTCACCAGGCCTTTTCCTGTATTTGTGGAGAGGCTCGCACTCGTCGCCCTCGGCTGTCGCTCCTAACGGGCTCCCGTGGCTCCGACGGTGGTTTTCTGATTCCATGACGAGGGGTTGTCCATGACTGTGCTCCGGGGCCGTCATCGGTGATACTGGCGCTAGCCGAATCTGCTAGGCTTGATTGAGTAGACCGGACTATGCCATACCTGGGGGGATGGATGACGGGGGCTCAGTCGTCTAGGGATTGTGCTGTCGTTGGTGTAGCCGTGGGTGGCGAGAGTGAGCTGTCGGTAAACGCCGACGCGGATTCTGGGTTACCCTCAGCCTGCTTGCCCTCAACCCGCAGCCGCTTCGTTCGAGGGATGCTGCGCGGAGTAACCGAGGAAAGCGCATCCCTTCCGTCCATCGAGCTGCAGGGCATCCCTCTGGTATGCCTCACGGTCGCGGACGCGCGTATCGCGGTCCGGACCGCGATGGAAGATCCCCGGCCCGCCCTTGTGGCCTATGTCAACGCGCACTCGCTCAATCTTGCCTACACCGATGTCGCTTATCGGGCCGCGTTGCAGCGGGCGCACCTGGTGCTGCCGGACGGTATCGGCGTCGCGGTCGCGGCCAGGATGCGAGGCCTGCGTTTTGCCGCGAATCTCAACGGTACGGATTTCACTCCGGTGTTACTCGCCCTTGCCGCCGAACAGGGGTATCGGGTCTTCCTGTTCGGCGGTCGCGACGCTGTGGCCAGCCAGGCCGCCGAGGCGCTGCGGGCGCGGATTCCGGGGCTGTGCATCGCCGGTGTACGGGACGGCTACGGCTGGGCGGACGACCCGGATTCCGTCGTTGAGGAAATCAGGGCGGCGCGAGCGGATCTGCTGGTGACCGCGCTTGGCAACCCGTTGCAGGAGCTCTGGCTGGACCGCTATCTGGAGGCCACGGGCGTACGGCTCGGCGTCGGCGTCGGCGCGTTCCTCGACTTCACGGCTGGCCGGGTTCCGCGTGCCCCGGATTGGATGATCAAAAATCGGCTGGAATGGGTGTGGCGTCTCAGTGTCGAGCCACGCCGGATGTGGCGCCGGTATCTGGTCGGCAATCCACTGTTCATCTGGCGGACGCTGGTGAGCAGACAGCCACCCGCCCAGCTTCGGCTGAGCCGGCGCGTCCTCGCTGGAACGTATCCGCTTCCAGCCGGATCGTGGGGTGTTCACCATCAGCAGCCGGCCACCGACGCCGGGTTGGTCCCGTCGGCGCGGGGGCCACGGTGACCGCGGATCTCCAGCCGGCCAGCTCCGCCGAGCGGCCGGTCGCGGCGTCGTCCGCCGTGGCTGCCTGGCCGGCGGATGCGGAGCGGCCGGATGCGCCGGATGTGACGGTGGTTGTCGTCACCCGCAACAACGCTGATGTCATCGTGGACTGCCTGGCCGCACTGCCAGCGGCCTTCGAGGGCGAGCTCTCCTGGCGGGCCGTGGTCGTCGACAACGCCTCGGTTGATGACACGGCGCTGCTGGCGGCCAAGGCCAGTCCTGACGTGCTGCTGTTGGCGACCGACGCCAACAGTGGATACGCGGCGGGTGTCAACGCTGGCCTGGCTGCGTTGACACCGCGGCGCGCGGTTTTGGTGATCAATCCCGACGTGCGGCTGGACCGCGGCAGCGTCCAGGCGCTGTGGGCGGCCCTGCGGCCCTTTGACACCGGCATCTGCGTACCGAGCCTGCGCGATGCGCGTGGCCAGGTGCGCCACTCACTGCGCCGTGAACCCACAGTGCTCCGGGCGCTGGGCGAAGCGCTGCTTGGCAGTGACCGGTCCGGGCGGATGGCGACATTAGGCGAGATCATCATGGATGATCGCCTGTACGCCGCACCCCAGGTCGCGGACTGGGCGTCCGGTGCCGCAATGTTGATCTCCAAAGAGTGCCTGGATGCGGTGGGCCCGTGGGACGAGTCCTTTTTCCTTCCTTCGGAGGAGGCCGAGTTCATTCTCCGCGCTCGTGACCATGGCTTCCTGCTTCGCTATGTACCATCGGCGGGCGCTGTCCAGCTCGGTGACGAACGGCACGCAACGCCGCAGTTATGGGCCTTGGGCCAGATGAACAGAGTACGGCTGCAACTGCATCGCCGAGGTCTGGTTGCCGCGCACGCGATGCGCTGGCTGCTGGTACTCAACGCGGCTCTGCGCGCCCGCCGTTCGCCGGCCCACGGACGGGCACTACGACTGCTGCTGTCCATTAACCCCGGGGTCGGCTTTCCGCCGGTGGCCTCGTTGATCGAGGCTTCTGTCGTATCGAGTGATCCGTCGATGGTCGATTCATGATCATATCTACGGTACGGGAAGTCGTGGCCTGGCCGGTCCGCGCTGGGGAACCGCCGCAACTCTGCGACGGGCTTACGCTGAAGAGCTCTTGGGGGAGACAGTGACACAGAACCGGGATACCGACACGGACACCGTTCGACCCGCGGTGACGTCGTTCCCAACGGACGTGGTCATCGTGGGGGGCTGCGGCCACGTAGGGCTTCCGCTGGGTGTCGCGCTGGCTTCGCGCGGCCGGCGGGTCCTCCTGTATGACATCGACGCGGCGGCGGTGAGAGTCGTCAACGATGGTCGTCTTCCCTTCCGGGAGCCGGGCGCTGGCGAACCGCTCGCCGAAATGACGGCGGCGGGCCGGCTGCGCGCCACGACCGATCCGGCGGTGATCTCCGAAGCCGAGCACGTGGTGGTCGTTGTGGGTACGCCGGTGGACGGGCATCTCAACCCCGACCCGCAGGTGGTGCCCAGGGCGATACGTACGTTCTCAGACCGTCTCGTCGACGGCCAGCTGCTGATCCTGCGCAGCACCGTCTATCCGGGCGTGACCGCGCTGGTGGAGAAACTCATCTCGGAGATCGGTCGGGACGTCCAGGTCGCCTTCTGCCCGGAACGCATCGCCGAGGGCCGGGCCATGACCGAGCTGTTCGAGCTTCCGCAGATCGTCGCCGCCCGTTCCAACGCCACCAGGGCGCGGGCAACCGCCCTCTTCGCCGCCCTGACCAACGAGATCGTGGATCTTCAGCCTGAAGAGGCTGAACTCGCGAAGTTGTTCACCAACACGTGGCGGTACATCAAGTTCGCGACCGCCAACCAGTTCTACATGATTGCGAATGATCTCGATCTTGACTTCGAGCGCATCCGCGACGCGCTGGGCCACAACTATCCGCGGGCGGCGGACCTGCCCGGCGCGGGCCTCGCCGCCGGCCCATGCCTGTTCAAGGATACGATGCAGCTGGCGGCCGTAACCAACAACACGTTCGCTCTCGGCCATGCCGCGATGTTGGTGAACGAGGGCCTCCCGCTCTACCTGGTCTCCCGCCTGAAGGAACGTTTCGACCTTGCCGGGATGGTTGTCGGCATACTCGGGATGGCCTTCAAAGCCGGCAGCGACGACACTCGGGCAAGCCTGTCGTACAAGCTGCGCCGCATTCTCGACTACTCGGCGGCCGGTACGCTCTGCACGGATCCGTATGTCAGTACCGACGGCCGCCTGCTGCCGTTGGAGACTGTGGTCGAGCGGGCGGACCTCCTCATCATAGCCGCGCCGCATCCGGACTACGCCGAGCTGCGGACCGAAAAACCAGTGATCGACATCTGGAACTTGCTCGGTGCGGGCGTGCGGGTATGATTTATTTCTCGGCCGCGGGCGGTACGGAGAATATCCGATGACGCCGCGGGTGTCGGTGGTGATGCCGGTCTACAACGAGGGCGACGCTATCGTCCCAGTACTCGACCGGTTGCTCGAATCCGTGGTTCTCCCTTGCGAGATCATGGTTATCTACGATTTCGACGGTGACAGCACGGTGCCGAGTCTGGTCGCCTACGCGGAGAAGGACGCGCGGGTGCGGCCGGTCCGCAACACCTACGGGCGGGGGCCGGCGAACGCGATCCGTTTCGGTATAGAGCACGCGGTCGCACCGGTCACCGTGGTGACGATGGCGGACGGCAGCGATGATCCGCGCCAGATCGACGAGCTGGCGCGGTTGGTTGACCGCGGTGTGGTGGTCGCCGCGGCATCCCGTTACATGCCCGGCGGCCAGCAGGTGGGTGGCCCCCTGGTCAAACGGGTGTTGTCGCGCGCGGCCGGCAGGTCCCTGTCGCTGCTCACGCGTATCGGCACCCGGGACGCGACGAACAGTTTCAAGGCGTATTCGACGAGTTTCGTCCGTAATGTGGGGATTGATAGCAGATCTGGTTTTGAGATCGGTCTTGAGCTGACTGCCAAGGCCCGTCGTCTCGGCCTGCCCGTCGCTGAGATCCCGACGATATGGCTTGACCGGGCGCTGGGCGAGTCAAATTTTGACCTTGCTCGCTGGCTGCCCGAGTACCTCCAGTGGTACCGCTTCGCCTTCGGTCGGCGGTTGACCGTCGGCGAGTTACAGGCCTTACGGCACACGGCGGGATCCGGCGGTCCCGGCCCACGAAACGGAAGCTATCCCCGACCGCGTGTCCCGAAGGCCGAGAACGCTGGTAAGGCTCCACTCGAAGGTGGCGCGAAGACTGGTTCCGCCATGTCGGCGGAGGCCCTGACAGATAGTAAGGAATGAAACAGATGGCAACTGTTCTGGTGACCGGTTCGGCCGGTTTTATCGGTGGTTATGTCGTGCAGGATCTCCTGGGTCGTGGATACGACGTGGTGGGTCTGGACAACCTCTCGAAGTACGGGCCGGTCGCTCGCAGCTATGATGATCATCCGAATTACCGGTTCATCGAGGGCGACGCGCGGGACACCGACCTGCTGAGCGAGCTACTCGTTGACTGCGACCATTTCATCGCCGGTGCGGCCATGATCGGTGGAATTTCCTACTTCCACACCTACGCATATGATCTCCTCGCCACCAACGAACGCATCATTGCTTCGTCCTGCGATGCCGCTATCCGGGTCTTCCGCGCTGGCGGGCGGCTGCGGAAGGTGACGTACCTCAGCTCGTCCATGGTGTTCGAGTCGACCGACCGCTGGCCGTCGGTGGAAGGAGACGAGCGCAAGGTCGCGCCGCCGCTTTCGTCCTACGGCTTCCAGAAGCTCGCGGTCGAGTACTTCGCCCGGGCGGCCTGGGACCAGTACGCGCTGCCCTACACGATCGCACGGCCTTTCAACTGTGTCGGTGTTGGCGAGGGCCGAGCGCTCGGCGAGGTCGAGGTGCTGTCCGGCAACGTGAAGCTGGCCATGAGCCATGTGGTGCCCGACCTGGTGCAGAAGGTGCTCAAGGACCAGGACCCGCTGCACATTCTCGGTGACGGCAGCCAGGTGCGGCACTACACCTACGGTGGGGATCTGGCCGCGGGGATCGTGACGGCGATGGAGCATCCGGACGCTCTCAACGAGGACTTCAACCTCTCCACCGCGCGGTCGACCACGGTCCTTGAACTGGCTGAGCTGATCTGGAAGAAGATCAAGGGCCCGGACGTGGAGTTCCGGTACGTCAGTGACGACCCCTTCCAGTACGACGTGGCCAAGAGGGTGCCGAACGTGGACAAGGCCCAGCGCGTCCTGGGTTTCACCGCGGACACGCCTCTTGACGTCATGCTGGACGAGGTCATCCCGTGGATCAAGCAGGCGGTCACGGACGGCCGGATTTAGAGCGACCGGCAATA
>NZ_CAKJTR010000068.1:7400-24913 GCF_917627355.1 Protofrankia sp. Cj3
ACGGGGAGCGATGACACGAGCCGCGTGCCCCAGCCCCGCGACGCCGCGTCCCCTCTTGCCGGTCGCTTTCACCTGGAGGCCAACGATGGCACCACACAGCCCCGGCGCTACCGTTGTCGCCGCTGACCGGGCCGGCGTCACGCACCGGCGACCGCGTGGGCTCGCCGCCCGCGCCGAGCTGTCGGACCGCCTCCGATCCCTGTTCCCGCTGGACTCCGGATCGCCGATCCGTCCTGGCAAGGTGCTGCTCGCGCTGGTGGCGCTGGCCGTCGGCACCCTGATCTCGCTCGTCCGCCAAGGCGGGATCGGCGCGCTCGACACCATGTGGGCCGAGGACGGGCACATCTTTCTGGAACAGTCCGTGCGTATGTCCGTGCTGGACGCGTTCACCACCACATATGCCGGATATCTGCATGTTGTGCCGAGGACGATCGCGGCGCTCACGGCTTTGTTGCCGGTGCGGGACGCGGCGGCGAGTTTCGCGGTCCTCTCGGCGCTGCTGCTTGCCGCCACCGCTGTCTTCGTTTATGTCGCAAGCGGTGCCACGCTGCGGCACCGTCCGGTGCGGCTGGTGTTGGCCGCTTCCTTCGTTGTCCTGCCGATCGGCCAGGGCGAGGTCCTCAACAATGTTGCCGCGAACCTTCACTTCCCGTTGATGGCAGCGAGCTTGTGGGCATTGTTGTGGAATCCGCGCAGGCGGGTTTTTGGCGCGGTCGCCGCACTTGTGCTGGCTCTTGCCGTGCTCTCCGACCCGACCATGATTCTGCTCGCTCCGGTTGCGGTGCTACGGGGAGTGCTGTTGCGCGGGGTCCGCGGCTGGGGCCCTGGCGGCGTGCTGCTGGCCGGAGCCGTCATCCAGATGATTCCCCGGGTGACTGGTCACACGGACCGCGCGTTCGCGCCGCTGGCGCTCAGCCCGTTGAAGATCCCGGTTTACTTTGCGCACAATGTGCTGGCTGGTGGGCTGTTCGGGGACAGGTTGCCAGGCCGTTCGGTGACATCCCCCCGGGCAGCGCTGTTCATGCTGCTGGCGCTCATGGTGCTTGGCCTGCTGGTCGCCCTCGCCTGGAAGCGCCGGCGGGCGCCATCCAGCTGGCTGGCTTTGATCATGGTGGGGCAGAGCGTGCTGTTTTATGCCGGGCCGGTGCTGCTCGCCGGTGCGGCAACCCCGCGCTACGCACTCGCACCGGCGCTGATGCTTCTGTCGGCGGCCGCTGTCGTTGTGGACGCGGCTGCCGACGATGGTGGCGACCTGCTTGCCGGCACATCCCGGCAGGCTGGACTGCGCCAGTACTCCTTCGTGCTGCTGCTGTTGCTCGCTATGGCAAGCGGGTTCCGGATGGACAACGCGCGTGGTGCCGGCCCCCGCTTCAGCCAGGAGCTGAGTACCGGCCGAGCGCGTTGTGCGGCCGCCCTGCCCGGCTCTGACTCTGCCTCGGTCACGGTCCGTGTCAGCCCGCCAGGATGGTCGGCGAGCCTGCCCTGCCAGGCCGTGCTGACCCGTTGACTGTCGAAGGGCTGGCGAGCTGGCACGGGGCCATGATCCAAGCATTATGCGGTCACCATCGTGCGACGACCTTTCGGGCCTCGAAACCCTCAGCGTAGCGAGTGCCGCACTCGACTCCGCGTAGCCGCAGTACCGAGCGGAAGGTCTCCTCGTCGAACCAGGGCTTCGCCTTCTGGCTGGGGAAGTGCTCGGTGATGTGGGCGAGCTTCGCCGCGACGGTTTTCGCCGACAACGGTACGTACAGCGTGGGGCGCATCGTGTTGCCATCCCACTTCGGGATCTCGTAGCCGAGAATCAACGCTCCGCGAAACGCCTGCCAGGCAAGATCGCCGATAGTTCGATGGTCCTGATGCGCATCGGTCAATGACGGCGCGAACACCACATCCGGCTGGACCTGCCGCGCGATCTGGAGCAGCACATCCTTGACGCCGCCCCATTCCCGGGGGAGGAAGCCGTCCCGGACATCATGCAGATGCAGGGAGCCGAGCGAGCCGCCCCCCAGGTTCCGGGCGCTCGTCTCGGCTTCGGCGCCGCGTTCGCCTGATCCGGTGAAGACGACCCAGTGCACGGACGCTGTGGGGTACCGGGCGAGGAACTGGATGATGGTGCCGCCTGCGCCGATCTCCACGTCGTCCGCGTGCGCCCCGAGGGCGAGTATCCGGTAGCCGTGCCCATCGGCGGGCGGCGCGGCCGTCATTTCCAACATCGGCGATTACCCTCGCGTCGTGCGAAGGTGACCATGCATGCGCCAACCGTAGCCAGCCAGCCCGCCGAAGCGTTCAACTTCCACCGGTGCGCACCTTTCATCGTCCAGCATCCGGGTCGCCGTCGGCCGTGTCTACGATCATGATCGTGCGGTGCGCGGCCGGTTGGCACACGGTTGGCACATCAGCTTCCCTTCCTGGGAGTACCCGGCCACGACAGCCGAACACCCAGGGCGGAGCGGGAAAATCTGTCGTAATGCCGCCGAACGGGCGCGTAACGACGGCTATCGATCATGCTGCGTGATCTCGGCCCGCGCTGTTCGCGGACCGCGCCCTGCTCGACGGCGATGGCCGGGTGCGACGGGAACGAGCCCGCACGGTCGGGTTTCGGCCAGGCCACGGGCCGTTCTCCCCGGAGAAAACGCCGGATCCCGCCGAGTGCCACGGCTTGCAGGAAGAACACCTGGGCCGCGAGGCGTACCGGCGCGGGTGGGTCGCCACCATGGATCATCGTCGCCAGGCTGCCCGCTCCCGCGATGTTGCCGGCCAGGAACAGGCGCGCGGCCCAGCTGCGCCGGGCCGCGGGAACGCTGACCCCGATTAGCATGACGTGGGCTATCGGCCCGAACGAGGACCGCACCAGCCGGTGTCCCCACAGCTGTGGAGTGACGGGCAGAGCACCTGGCAGCAGTGCCTCCCTGCGGCGCCAGAGCATGTCGAGGTTGCCGGCCACCACCCGGGTCCGCCGTTCCCATTCCTCGCTGTACGTGGGGCTGGCGGTCTCGACCGAGTAGGCGGACGGCTCGTAGACGACCCGCAGTCCCGCCTCGGTGATGTCCAGAGCGAGCCAGGCGTCGTCCACCGCGACGTCCGGGGGCAGTGCCCGAAAGGCGTTCCGGCGGAACGCGAGCATCTCGCCGACGACTCCGATGGTCTGGCCGATGGCCGACTCGCACTGTTTCAGCCAGGACTCGAACCGCCAGTAGAAGCCCTGGACACCAGCGGGGTCGTCGACCCGCTTCTCGCCGGCGACCGCACCGACTGCCGGGTTACGGAAATGGCGCGCCGCTGCCCGCAGGGAACCGGGGGCCAGGTGCGCGTTCGCGTCCGAGAGCACCACGATGTCGTGGTTCGCGGTGGCGACCCCCCGGTTGACAGCCTCACATTTGCCCAGCCGCATCCCGGCCGACAGCACCGTGACGCCGGGGCGTCGAGCCGCTTGCGCGGTGGCCGGGTCATCCGCGACAACAATGATCTCAAGCGGGCCTGGGTATCCGGTGGCGGATAGCTCGTCGATTTTATCTTTGATCACTGTCGCCTCGCGGTACGCCGAGATGACCACGGACATTGACGGCCAGGCGTCAGGATCTTCCGGCTCCTCAGCCGGGTGGCCACGGCTTTTCAGTGCGACGTATAGCGGATACAGGGCGTGGCCGTACACGGCTATCGCTCCCAGTGATAATATCATTGCTTTGCGTCCAACGTTGCGTGCTCCCATCACGGAGGACACCGTAGTCTGTGTTCGTGAAATAACCATTTGAAGTCAGGATGTCATTGCCTGTTGCTCCAGGGCGCAGGCTGGGCGTCTGGGGGAGCGCATGCGGGAGAGTAGCTGATGGCTGACGCGGAGCGTTGGATTGTCGCGGTCGAAGAGCCGTTCCTGCCCGCTGACGCCGGTGGCCGGGTGGAGACGCTGACCTTTCTAGCCGCCGCGGCGGCGGCCGGAATCGGGCTGCGGGTGCTTGTCCCGACGCCCACCGCGCTCGACCTGGCCGCCTATCAGGCCGCGGTGCCCGGTGCCGTGGTCATCGAGCTACCGCGTGACCTGAGCGTGTCAGCGCATCTGGGGCTGGCGCCGTACGCCTATGCCTCACGCCCGATCGGCGCCCTGCGGCGTGTACTCGCTGTCACGCCGCCCTGTGCCGAAGCTGTGATCAGCTACAGCTGCCGGGTTGCGCATGTGGGCGAACAGATTGCCCAGGCCTGGCGCATTCCGCACCTTGTCCGCGCCCACAATATCGACTCCCAGTACTTCCGGGAACTGGCGGGCGCGGCCTCGTGGATGCGTTCGGTGGCCTATGGCATCGAATACCGCAAGCTGCGCAGAGCTGAACGCGTTCTGCATCGCTCGCCGACTGTCACCTGTATCGCGGACATTTCCGCGGAGGACCATGCCTGGCGCAGAGCGCGTTGTGGTACGCGCGCAATGCACCTGCCCCCGTTCCTGCCTGCCCAGGTGGGCACGGCGTCCGCCGAGGCTGGAATGATCAAGAGAGACCCCGGCCGGTTGTTGTTCGTCGGCTCCCTGGACACCCCGACCAACACCGAGGCGCTGCGCTGGTTTCTCGCCCACTGCTGGCCGGCCGTGCGTGCCCGCCATCCGTATGCCTCGCTCCAGGTCGTCGGGCGCCGGGGAGAAGCCGGTCTGGTGGCCTGGTTGCGGGGTCATGAGCAGGTCAGGGTCCACACCGATGTCACGAGCGTGTGGGGATACGTCACCCGCGCGGCAGTGTCGCTGAACCCGATGCGTTCGGGCTCCGGGGTCAACATCAAGATGGTCGAGGCGATGGGAGCTGGTACCGCGGTGGTAAGCACGGGGGTCGGCAGCCGTGGCCTCGGCTGGATACCCGGGCGTGACCTGCTCGTGGCGGACGACGCGCGCGGGTTCACCGACGCGGTCTGCCGGCTCCTGGACGCGCCCGGACTGGCTGTGCGGATTGGTGCCGCTGGGCGCGCGTTCGTCTCCCGCGAGCTCGACCGGGACGTGCTGCTGGAGCGGGTGCGGTCCGCGCTGGACCCGGCGCGTGGGGGCCATGAGCCCGGGGGTCATGAGTCCGGGGGCTATGGAGTCCGGGGGCTGTGAAGTCAGGAGCTATGGTGCGGGCGGGCCGGCTAGGAGCCCCTTGAGGTATGAGCGATGTTCAGCCGCGGCGGCAGTGTCGCGCAGCGCCCAGGACAACACCGCGCGGCCCGTATATCCGGCCACGAGCATCGCGCGCATCTGTCGTACCCGCGCCGGGGGGTTGTACAACGCCAGGTAGTTCACCATGGACGCGCCGCGCATCCGCAGCATCCAGGTCCTCGGCGCGCCTGAGCTGCCCGAGCCGTGCGGCACCAGCAGGTCCGTCCGCAGCCGTTGCCGCAGGCCGGCGTCACGAATCCGGCGCCCCAACGCCATATCCTCGTTGTAAACGAAGAAATTTTCGTCAAATCCACCTAGCGAAAGAAATGTTTCGCGGCGGACGGCCATGCAGGCTCCGGTGAGCCACTCGACGTCTATCGGTTGGCCGACCTTCGGGCGAGCGAACAAACCGGCGGTCGGGACGATTTTATGCGCTCCAAGCACATGTATGAGGACCCGGCGCCGGGTCGGTTCCCAGCCCCCGTTGCCCAGCTCCGGCCGGTTGTCCGGGCCGATCGTCGTAGCGGCGCTGGTGGCGAGACCCGGATCGGTACGGACATCCGCCACGAGCCAGGTGATGACCTCGATCGTCGGCCGGCTGTCCGGGTTCCCGAAGAGCACGTAGTCGTAGCGCGACGTCCGTACTCCGATGTTGGCGGCTTTGGCGAATCCCTTGCCGCCACCGGAGTCCACGTAACGACCATGTGGCATGTCGGCGATGAGTTCGTCGACGCGGTCCGCGCCGGCGGCGTTGTCGACGATCACGATCGGGATGTCCGCGGGGAGCCCGGCCAGCATCCGTTCGAGCTGATCTCGGCTGTGATAGCTGACGACCACGAGCTCGAACGGCCATGTCTGTTGACCGCTGGAGTGGGTTGTCGTTACTGACCGTAGTTCGCGCACGTTGTGAGTGTGCCAGGTTGCCGTGCGCGGCTGGCGGGCTCTCGCGTCCGTGGGCGGTGTGATGATCCGATTGAAGTGGGTATCCCACAAGGGCATCCCGACCCGGTGCCGGGCCGCGCACGCTGGCCGGGCAGCTGGGTGGGATGGGTGCGGTCTGCTGTCAACGGGTGGCTGATAGCAGCCGTCGCGTTCCAGGTCCGGCAGAGGAGGACATGTGGATGAAGGTGCTCATCACCGGTTCTGAGGGCTACCTGGGCGCACTGGCCGCGCCCGAGCTGATGCGTGCCGGCCACGAGGTCCTCGGTCTGGATACGGGTTACTACAAGTCCGGCTGGCTCTGCCGGGGCGCCGATCGCAGCCCGCAGACCCTGGACCGGGATCTGCGCCGTGTCACGATCGACGACCTGGCCGGCATGGACGCGATCGTGCACATGGCTGAGCTGTCCAACGACCCGCTGGGTGAGCTCTCGCCGGAGGTCACCCAGCGGGTGAACCATGGGGGTTCCGTCCGGCTCGCGGCGCTCGCGAAACAGGCTGGCGCGTCCCGGTTCGTCTACATGTCGTCGTGCAGTGTTTACGGCATCGCGGTGGGCCGCGGCGTCACCGAGAGCGCCGCGCTCAACCCGCAGACCCCGTACGCGCGGTGCAAGGCTCTGGTCGAGCGTGACGTCGCGGCCCTGGCGGGCGAGGATTTCTCACCCACGTTCCTGCGTAACGCCACCGCGTACGGCGCGTCCCCGCGGATGCGTTTCGACATCGTGCTCAACAATCTTTGTGGACGTGCCTGGACAGCCGGTGAGATCGCGATGACAAGCGATGGGACGCCATGGCGTCCCCTGGTGCATGGCCTGGACATCACGAAGGCCATCCGCTGCGTGCTTGCCGCGCCCCGTGAGGTTGTTCACAACGAGGTGTTCAACGTCGGCAGCGGTGCGCAGAACTACCAGATAAAGGAGATTGCTGACCTGGTCGCGAGCGTCTTCACCGATTGCCGCCTGAGCTTTGGGGACAGCGCTGGGGACAATCGCAGCTACCGGGTCGACTGTGACAAGATACATTCTGTTCTGCCGGGTTTTTCGTGCGACTGGGACGCGCGGCTGGGGGTCCGGCAGCTTTACGATGTCTTCGCGCGCGTCCAGCTTGCCGGCGAGACCTTCACCGGCCGCGACCACAACCGGCTCAGGCAGCTCCAGTACCTGCTTGACACCGGCCAGGTCGATGCCGATCTTTTCTGGACGTATTAATGATCATTACGCCGGCCGCGCTGGCCGGGGTGTTCGTGGTGGATGTCGAGCCCGTGGCGGACGCCCGCGGCTTTTTCGCCCGGACCTTCTGCGCGCGCGAGTTTGCCGCGGCGGGCCTCGCGCCCGAGACGGCGCAGTGCGGCGTCGCCTTCAACCGCGTCGCCGCGACGATCCGTGGGATGCACTGGGCTGCCGAGCCAGTGCGGGAGACCAAGCTCGTGCGCTGTACGCGCGGGGCCGTGCTCGATGTTGTCGTGGACGTCCGTCCCAGGTCGGGGACCTATCTTCAACACGTCGCGGTCGAGCTGACCGCGGACAACCGCCGAGCGCTCTTCGTCCCGGCCGGGCTGGCGCACGGGTACCAGACGCTTGTCGACGCCACCGAGGTGACATACCAGATGAACGTGCCGTTCGAACCCGGCCATGAGCGCGGTGCCTGCTACGACGATCCCCGCCTTGGGATCAGTTGGCCACTGGCCGCCACAGCCGTGTCCGCCAAGGACCGTGCCTGGCCGCCGCTCGAGGCATCACCGGCTGCCACCGGCTGACCAGTGGCTCGCGTCCACACGGCCGCCGGCCTGGCCGCCTCTCCCGGGTAAGCCTCTACCATGGGGCACTGGCCAGGTTCCGCCACGGCCCGCGGGTGCGTGGAAAGAACGTGATTGCGTGCTTTTCGCCTGCTGGGGAGGCGATGAGCACGCGGCACACCGGGCGGTGGAAGTAGCCACCCAGGGCAGGCGGTGTGCCGCGCGCGTGGAAGTCGGCACAGCCATCGCAGGTGCCTCATCTCGATCTGGTTGGGTCATCGATCAGTTCGGGCAGCGGGCCAGCGGCGGCATAACCATGATTTATGCGTCCCGCCGGGGCCGCAGGATTCACGAGGGAGCGCATGTCAATCGAGCACGCCGGCCAGTCAGGGACCCGCGGGCAGGCCGCGGCCGTACCGGTCGCGGCCTGCCGCTCGTGCGGTGGGCCGCCGCCGCGCCCGTTCCTGATGCTTGGACACACCCCCATCGCCAACAGGCTGTTGCGGCCGGATGACCTGGCCGGGCCTGAGCCGGTCTTCCCGCTGGAGATCGGTTTCTGTAGTTCCTGCACGCTGGTCCAGCTCACCTACGCCCTGCCGGCTGAAGAGATCTTCAATGCGGACTATCCGTATTACTCGTCATTCAGCGACACGCTCTGCCGGCACGCTGAAAAACACGTCATCGATCTGATAGCAAGTCGCAATCTCGGTCCCGACAGCCTTGTCGTGGAGATCGCAAGTAATGACGGTTACCTGCTGCGGGCGTTCATCGAGCGGGGGATCCCGGTGCTCGGTATCGAACCGTCACCCGGGCCCGCGGACGCGGCCCGTAAGGCTGGTGTGCCGACCCGCACGGAGTTCTTCGGCGCCGACCTCGCCCAGGCACTGGTTGCCGACGGGCTGCGCGCGGATGTCATCATCGCGAACAACGTGCTTGCGCACGTACCCGACCTGAACAGCTTCGTGGCGGGCATGTCAATTCTGCTCGCGGACGATGGAATCATCACCGTGGAGAACCCGGGTGTGGGGGCGTTACTGACAAACACCGAGTTCGACACGGTTTACCATGAACATTTCTGCTATTTTTCCACCATCGCGGTGGAGGCCCTCATGCGTCGGCACGGTCTCAGTATTGTCGGGGTGACGGAGTTTCCCGAGCTCCACGGCGGCACGCTGCGCTGGCGGATGCGGCGGGCCGCGGCCGATTGTGACGTGCCGCAGGTCCGCGAGCGCCTCGACAGGGAGCGCGCGGCCGGCCTGGGCACCTTCGAGCGCTATGCCGGCTTCGGTGCTGACGTGCGTGAACTGCAGGCGGAGCTGCTTGCGCTCCTGCGGGAACTGGCCGGGCACGGCCGGACGGTGGCCGGCTACGGTGCCGCGGCAAAAGGCGCCACCCTGCTGAACTCGAGCGGTATCACCACCGACCTTGTCCAGTACGTGGTTGACCGCAACGTCCACAAGCAGGGCAAGTACATCCCGGGCGCGCGGATGCCGATCCTTTCTCCGGCGGTCCTGGCCCAGCGCCGCCCCGACTACTTGCTGTTGCTGGCCTGGAATGTCCGGGATGAGATCATGGAGCAGCAGACCGCGTATGCCCGCCGCGGCGGCAAGTTCATCGTGCCGGTTCCTCGGCCGGTCGTTTGCTGACGTTC
This sequence comes from Protofrankia sp. Cj3, assembly GCF_917627355.1. Classification (NCBI taxonomy): domain Bacteria; kingdom Bacillati; phylum Actinomycetota; class Actinomycetes; order Frankiales; family Frankiaceae; genus Protofrankia; species Protofrankia sp. Cj3. The sequence continues at coordinate 16,839 of NZ_CAKJTR010000068.1, forward strand.
GTACGCGGCCTGCCGCGTCCGGTGAAGCTGGCGGTCGACGAATATTTGATTATGGAATTTTCCGTGCGCTCGACGGCCCTGGGAGAACCGGGAAGCGTGGTGGCGGCCGATGGATGATCCTGTTGGCCGCCGGCCCGCGGCAGGGCGCGGACCGGCGGAGGAGGGGCACATCGAGACGGTTGGGCGGATCGACTACAAGCCACGCCGGTACGGTCATCCACGTGAACATCCACCGAATGACTCTGACGGTACCCGGGCCATTCGGTATGTTCCCGCCCGCCCGCGCCTTGAGGGGCTGGTCGATCTTTCGCGGCCACGGGCCGAGGACGGGCGGGAGCCCATGGTCCGCCGCGGCCGGCGCCAACGGGGCACCGGTCACGCCGGCGGCCGCTCGAAGGCCCTGTGGACGCTGGGCGACCAGGTCCTTTCCAGCGCTACCAACGCGCTCATCGCCTTCACGGTCGCCCGGCAGGTCTCGGCGAGCCAGTTCGGTGCGTTCTCGATCGCCTTCGCGCTGTTCGCACTGATCATCGGCTTTTCCCGGGCGGCCAGTACGGCACCCATGGGTATGAAGTACGCCGATGCCTCCCCTGGGATCTTTCGGGCGGCGACCGCCGCGGCGACCGGTACGGCGCTGGTTCTCGGGATAATCGCTGGCGGGTGCCTGGTTGCCGTCGGCACGGTACTGGGCGCGACGGTCGGTCTGACGGTGGTCGCGATGGGCCTGGTCATGCCAGGCCTGCTCCTGCAGGACGCCTGGCGTTACGTCTTCATCGCCCAGGGAAAACCCGTGAAGGCCGCGGTGAACGACGCGGTGTGGACTGTGATCCAACTGGGCGGCGTGTTCGTTCTCTGTCAGCACGGCGTCCACTCGTCCGCGACATTCGTGCTTGTGTGGGGCGCGGCCGCCGCGGTGGCCGCGGTGGGAGGTGCGGTCCAGGCCGGCTGCCGGCCCGCGCCGCGCAGGTCCCGTGAATGGATCACATGTCACCGGGAGGCCGCGGGTTACCTGAGCGCCGAGTACATCACCGTGCAGGGCGCCCAACAGGGGTCGACGCTGCTGATCGGTGTATTCGGCACCGAGCTCGCGGTCGGTGCGCTGCGGGGGGTGCAGACCCTTCTCGGCCCGACCACGATTCTTGCCGTCGGAATCATCAGCTTCGCGGTTCCGGAGTTCTCCCGCCGACGGGAGATGCCCGCGCGGGCACGTATGCGCTCGGCAACCATGCTTTCCTGCCTGGTTGTCGGCGCCGGCGTGCTGTGGGGTGTGTTGTTCCTGTTTGTTCCCGATCGCGTTGGTATTGCGCTGCTCGGTGACACCTGGGCACAGACCCGCGGAATACTCGGTTTGACGATTATTCAGCAGGCGGGCGCGGCCGCCACAGTCGGCCCGGCGTGTATGCTTTACGCACTTGGCCAGCCAAAGATCACTTTCCGCGTTCACTGTGTGCTCGCGCCGGCTTTGTTCGTGTTCCCGGTGGCCGGTCTGGCGTGTTGGGATCTGCGGGGGGCTGTTGTCGGGTACATCGCCGCGTTCTGGCTGACCGTGCCGTTGTGGTTCGTGCTGCTGCGCCGCGCCGCCTACCAGGCTGAGGCGTCATCCCGCGGCAGGGCCGGATCTCCCAGCGGGGCGGTGGCTCCAGCCACGGCACAGCACCCGGGCAAAGCGGATGATTTGCTGGGTGATTCATCGGCTGGCCGGCATCGTCGGGGCGGGCGGCGGATGCGGCAGATATCGTGAGTTCTCGGCGGAGCACGTTCTGTTCTGATCATGTCGTTGTGGCAGCGATGACCGTGGAACGCCCGGCAGCAGGGGCGTGGATCAAGGAACAGGGCTGGGGCGCGTGCATCGCGAGGCGGAAGATCTGGAGGAAACGCGTCGAGATGGTTTCGCGGTGAGACTGCACATCGTTTACCGATCCGTCGGCAGCGAGAATCGCAAGGATCGGCCGGGTTTTTACAACAAGTCACTGGCCCTGGCCTCGCTGTTGCGCGCGGTGGATAATGTTGATATTGAGACCGAACTTGTCTTTGTCAACGACGGGCCCATCCCCGCCGGCCGTCTGGAGATGATGGCCGGGGCCGGCGAGGTTCTCGGCGTTCGTTGCGGCAGCAACCGAGCGTCGTATCGATGGGCGCTGCGACTGCCCCGGCTGCGCGGCTGGTCGCCGGCTGATCTCGTCTGGTTTTCCGAGGACGACTACCTGTATACGGCCACCAGCCTGCGCGGTCTCATCCAAGCCGCGAATGAGCTGGCCGTCGCCGATTATTTCACCCTGTATGGTTCGACGCGTTTCGCTCCGGCGGCCACCCGGCGCTCACCACTGATCGATGCGCGGGCCCGTTCCCAGGGGGATCCTGAAGCCGTACTCTTGGGCACAGCGCGTTGGTACCGGGCGGCGAGTTGCACCAGCACCTTCGGTGCGCGGATCGGGGCGCTGCTTGCCGACGAGCGGCTGTTGCGTAGCTGCCCGTTCGTCGGTGAGGCCTGGGACCACGCCACCTGTCTGGCCTACCAGGGATACCGACCGTTCGGCCTGCGGGAGCTTGCCGGTGGCAGGCCGGATCCCGGGCATATGGGCCGGCCGCGGGCCGCGGTTCGTCGAGGCGCGCTGGTCTGTGTGCGCAGCGTCGCCAACGCTGTTGCCCTGGCCCGGCCACAGCGCGCGCGGCGGACCCTGGTGGCACCGGATCCAGATCTTGTCACGCATATGGAGCAGCGGTTTCTTGCGCCGGGCACCGACTGGGCCGCCGCGGCCGCCGCGGTCACGCAGTGGTCGCGCAGCCGTGATCAGGAGGGGCTGTGGGTCCGTTAGAGCGACCGGCAACAAGAGCGTGGATCAAGGCGATCGTCGATCTGCCGATCTCACCTGACTCGAGGGGAGCGCGCGGGTGACCCCGGTTGTCCAGCCGTCCGCTGAGCTGCCCCGGGGCACTGCGGGGGCGTCACTGTTGCGGATCCTGGGGCGTCGCTGGCTGGCGATTGTCATAGCGGTGGTCATCGGCGCGGCGCTGGCGCTCATCCTCGCCAAGCGACAGGCCCCGGTCTTCCAAGCGACGGGCCGGGTGTTCCTGAACACCTCGAACGCGGCGCTCGGCGCGGGTTCGGTCGACGCGAGCAGAGCCGTCCAGACACAGGCCCAGTTCGCCGGCTCCACCGCGGCCCTGGACCTGATCGCTGAGCAGCTCAAGGTGCCGCGGCTCTACGTGGCCAGACGGTTGAAGGTAACGCCGTCGGGGGAGGGCTACTTCTTCACGATCGTCGGCAGGGACAGCACCGCGGAGCGGGCGACACAGCTCGTCCAGTCTACTGAGACCGCTTACCAACAGCTACTTTCCCAGTACGGAAACGACAGCAGTGGTACCGTCCAGCGACTGACAAGCCTGCGCGATGAGATCTACAAAAATCTTCAGAAGCTACAGGCCCAGCAGGCCGCCCTGCCTCGTAATGCTGACGATCAGGTTCTTGCCAGCCAGATCAGCAATCTCAACTCACAGCTCGCGGACCTCAACCGGCGGATTCCCGAGGCGCAGGTCAACGCCGCGTTGACCGCCGGTTCGGTGACCCTGGCGGAGCCCGCGCGCGCTGATGGCCAGGTCGCACCGCACCTGTTTCGTAACACGCTGGTCGGCGCGCTGGTCGGGCTGTTCCTGGCGGCAGCGATGGTCTGGTGCGCCTACCTGCGCAGGCCAACGGCGCTCGACGGGCGTGGTGCGGCAGCCGTGCTGGATGCTCCTCTGATCGCCGCGGTTTCCGGGAAGCGGGGCGGTGGGCTGCCGACCGACACCCTTGTCTCCGCCATGTCAGCGGTGTTGTCGCCCGCTGTCACAGTGGTGGCCCTCGCTCCGGTGACGCGGGGCGATCTGAGCGCGGACCTGGTGGCGGCCGTTTCCGCAAGCTGGTCAGACGACCAGGGCGTTGTGTTGATCATTGATGCCTCCGCGGAATCGGAGGTTCGTGCGCCGCTGGAGCGGTTGCCTCGGGCGGTCTCCGGCGAGCTGCCCCGCTGGGCGCACGAGCCGACCTGCCTGGCCCGCTCATCCGGTACCGGACGGGGGCATCTGCTGTACAACCGGGTCGCGCCGGCACGAGCCGCCCGTCCCGGTGGCCTCGCGCCCATCCTGGCGGACCGTGCTCCCGCGGTCGATCTCGTCATTCTGCTGGCCCCGGCGCTCGACGAGCTTCCGATGACGGCGGTGCCCGCCACGCAGGCGGATGCCATCATCGTTTTCGCCAGCGGCGACTCCCCGCTCAAGGAGCTGTCGCGGATCCCGCGGCACTGGCCGGCGTTGGCCGAGCGGATTGTGGGCGTGGTCTTCGACGGGCGATCCGCTGTCCGGCGGTCCGCGCATGACGTGGCGCCCGTGAGCGCCACTGACGACCTTGTCGGTCCGGTCATGGGCGCAAGCGGCCGTGCCGCTGCCGCACCGGGCACCTCATCGAGGCCATCGAGGGATGCTGGGCGTCGCAGGAGTGGCAACAAGGAGGTTACGGACCGCTACCTTCGTCCCATGGGCAAGCGCTGAACGCCGGGGCGGTCACTGGAGGCGCTCGTGGCTGACGCCCGGACCGGCCATGCGCTCGGGGCTGTCCCACGGACCAACCTGGATGGCCGCCTATGGCAACAAGCCTGACAATCCGCATCCCACGGAGCTGGGCGATCCCCGATCCGGATGCCGCGGTCACCGACCCGGCCGCGGCGCGCCGGCCGCTGCGGCTGCTGACCATGTTGCTGTTCGGGGAGGTCTTCCTCCAGCGGCTGGCGGTCCCGGTCGGTTCCGCCCAGGTGCCGCTGATGCTGCCCGGGGTCCTCGGTGGCGCCGCGGTGTTGCTCGCGCGGGGTGACCTGGTGGCCGACATGGGCCGTACCCAGGCATATCTGGTCGCTATGGCGGCATGCGTCAGTTCGGCGTTGGTCGTTTTCACCCGGGGCCTCGATGGCAACTCGCTCACATCGCTGCTCTTGCTGGTGGTGACCTATGCGCCGTTCTGTTGTCGCCTGCGTGCTGACACGTCGGTGGCGCTCTTCCCTCGGCTGCTCGACCGTTTCGCGGTCATGACGGCAGTGCTCGCCGGCTTCGCGGTGGCGCAGTTCGGCCTGCAGCTGCTGGGCTGGCACTACAGCGACATCATCGGCGGGATCGTGCCACCCGAGCTGATTATGCGGAACTTCAACACATCGTATCCGGTGGCATACGGCTCCAGCCTGTACAAGGCGAATGCGTTCGTCTGTCTGGAGCCGTCCTTCTGCTCGCAGTTCCTCGCCATCGGTCTGGTCGTCTCGATATTGCGGGGTGTGCGCCGGTGGCGTTTGCCGCTCCTCGTGGTGGCGATACTGACCACGGTCTCGGGGACTGGCGTGATCCTGCTCGCCGCCGCGCTGGTGCTGCTCGCGGTCCATAAAGGACCTCGGTTCGCGGCAACGGCGGTGGCTGGTCTCGCGCTGGTGGTGACCGCCGTGAGTTTCACCCCGGCGGCGGACGTATTCGCCGAACGCGCCACCGAGACAGCCACGAGCAGTTCCAGCGGCAGCCTGCGTTTCGTCCAGCCCTACACCCGGACCTACGACCGGCTGGGCGGTGATCCGCTGACCGTGCTCTTCGGCTCCGGGCCGGGCTGGTCTGACCGGGATGCCGACGAGTTCATGCACAGCACCGGCTTGCCGTTGAACTACGCCATGCTGCCCAAACTTGTCCTCGAGTACGGTCTCGTCGGTGGGGCGGCTTTCCTGGTCCTGATCGTGTGGGCGTTCGTGTGCGGATCCCCGTCGTTCGTCCTCTCCGGCGCGCTGCTGGTCTTCTACATGGTGTTGTCGAGCAGCCTGCTCAGCCCGGTCGTGGTTTACCTGGGGCTGCTTCTGCTGACCTGGTACGCGCGTGATACCTGGTATGTGCCCCAGCGGGGCCTTGGCGGCTCTTCGGTTTAGCCCAACAGGCCCACCGCCGCGAGGGCGTCTGCCGCGTCCGCGACTGTGTTGAACGGCAGATCCGCGCGGTCGGCTATGTCGATCATGCTGTGGCTGCCGTCAGCGAGGTTGAGGACCCACAGCAGACCCATTTCGACAGCCTCGCGGTCCAGGGTGGCGCCGATCGAGCGATACAGACCGCGCCGTCCCAGCTGTGGTTCCCCGAACGGGGATGTGCTGGTCCAGGTCCGGTCCCGTTCACAGATCTCGATCGTGCGCAGGATGATTGCAAAGGAGTCGTTGAGACCTGTCGCTGTCACGAAGCCCAGATTGTCGGCGGACGTGTGATACTCCGCGTACGTGCCATGTGGGCTGCGGCCGAATCGACCCACCGGCAGATTGAAACCAGGGGAGCAGAACTGGCGCTCGTCATAGCCGTAGGGCGAGAAATCGATCACGTTGTACGGCCGGCCTGTTTCCTTCAGCGCCCGCGTCACGGCCCGGTCGATGCCGGCGTCACCGCGCCGGCTGCGTTTGTATGTCGGCTGCCCACGGTCGCCGAGCCCGGTCAGCACGAGGCCGTGCTCGATACCGTCGACGCTCTCACGGTTGTGGGCAAGCCAGGTGATTGCCCCGATTGTTCCGGGAATGAACAGGAACCGGTAGCTCAGCCGCCGGGGCCGGTCCGCGAGCGCCGCGGCGAGCAGTGTGGCTGTGGCGATGCCGGAGGCGTTGTCGTTGGCCATGCCGGGGTGGCAGACATGAGTGGTGACAAGAAATTCCCGCGGGCTGCTGCCGGGCAGCGCAATCTCGGCGAAGGTCAGCGAGCCGTCGGTGAGCGTCGTGTCGATATGTACCTCGTACTCACCGTCCGGCAGCTCGCGGCGCTGCCGGTCGCTCAGGCAGAACCCCCAGGCCTCGTGGTAATAGGAGGTGCGGTAGGGCACCCAGTCGGGGTGGTCGGGCAGGGAGTGCAGGTGCGGTAGCAGGTCAGGCAGAGACAGCCGGGTGTGCGTGGGTATGCTGTAGTTAAGCAGGTGCAGCGGGTTGTCCGCGGCGTCGAGGACGCGCTGGCCGTCCGGGCCGGCCAGCCAGGCCTGCGAGACGTTCCACTCCTTCGGTACCGTCCAGTCGAGTACCGGTGTCCCGGTGGGCACCTCGCGCACGGCGAAGGGAACCGCCGGTTCGAGGGCTCCGCGGACCGTTGCCAGCGTCTTGCGGACGCCGTCGCCGGTGATGCTGCGCATCATGGGAGTGAGTTCGGCGACCAGATCGTACAGGCGTGTCCCGACAGCCCGTGCCCCGCCATCATGGCTCGCCTCGCCAGGGGAGCGCGGCATGCGGCCAGGGCGTGTTTCGAACGTCTCGCGCAAGCTGGCTCCCATGCCACCGCACAGAATGACGACTGGTAGATCCGGTATGGGAAGATTTATTGCTTGTTGTCTTTTTTCGGCGGGCCGGGTGCCCGCCATCATGATTTTCTTCGTCTCCCATGGCTAACTCCCATGGCTAATCAGCTGACCCGGCCAGGATGGAACGTGACAGGTTGTTCCCCCGCGGAGTGGGCCGCATTCCTGGCGGCGCTCGCTGGGGCGGGCCGGGCGGGTGCTCGGATGTCTGTGCGGCCGGTGCTCATGATCATTGTGGATATCGGTAGGGGCGGGTTCGGTTGGACTGCCCGCCGCCGGTCGGATCTCCTTCGTTACAGTTCGTCGGGGTGTCCGAGATCGCGGCTGGTTTACGTCAGCCGTGCCGATCTTTGGTGCTCCGCGGCCGTGCCATCGAAGATCCTTGCATGGTTGGGGGTGTGCGGTCGTGATTTTTTCATACGCCCGGGGCCCGGTGGCCCGGCGGTATGGGGGGTGGCTGAGTGCGGCGCCTTGGCCGACAGCGTGTCGGGGCGGCGGGGCCAGCGCGATCGGGACCGCGCCGTGCTCGCTGGGGCCGCCGGCTGCTGCCCGGCACGGGCATCGTCATCGCCGTGCTTCTCGCGTTGATCGCCTGGCGGCTGACTCCGGTTGGAGCGAACCAGACCGGAGCAGGCCCGCCAGCCCCACCGCTGGTGCCCGGCGGCGGTATGGACGGCATTCCCACGGTAGTGGCCACGGCAATGGCCGCAGCGGATGCGTCCGTGGGCGCCGCTGCCGTCGGTGGCGAGACGGCCGCGGC
>NZ_CAKJTR010000069.1:0-3843 GCF_917627355.1 Protofrankia sp. Cj3
CCAATGCGCACACGGTGCCCCACCGAGCCGAACCAGACGGAACCGGAACCGGAACCGGGGATCGGCCGCCGGCCAGCCCGCACCCGGACATCGACGAGGTCCTTGTCAGCACCAGCGAGATCGCCAACAAGCTCAGGGAGCTGGCGGCGCTGGTCGATGCCGACTACGCCGGCCGCGAGGTGCTGCTCGTCGGTGTCCTCAAGGGTGCCGTGATGGTGATGGCGGACCTGTCCCGGCTCCTGACGATACCGCTGACCATGGAGTTCATGGCCGTGTCGTCGTACGGCTCGGCGACATCGTCCTCTGGTGTGGTGCGCATCCTCAAAGACCTGGATCAGCCCATCGAGGGCAAGGACGTCCTGGTCGTCGAGGACATCATCGACTCGGGCCTGACCCTGTCGTGGCTGCTGCGCTACCTGCGCTCGCGAGGACCCGCGTCCGTGGAGGTACTCGCGCTGCTGCGCAAGCCGGAGGCGCTGGCCGTTGACATCGACGTCCGCTATGTCGGCTTCGACATCCCGAGCGCCTTCGTGGTTGGCTATGGCCTCGACTACGCCGAGAGCTACCGCACCCTGCCATATGTCGGGACGCTGACCCAGGAGGCGATCGAGCGCGGTGCCCGGTGACGCAAGGACCCGGCAGACCGCCAGCGTCAACCGGGATGCGGCCGGCCGAGTCGAGAGACCTAGGCTACCGCGCGCTGGGAGGCCCTACTGAGCGCCACGTACTCCGTCAGCCACCGGCCTGTTCAACGAATCGCCCATTCAGGGCACCGCGGTGGAACGGGACGCTTCCGTTGCCCGTTGCTCGGATGTACGCGCGGTAGGGCGCGCGTACCGGCGGTACCCTCGGCACAAGGGAATCCCGAACGAGGGCGGCACACACGTCAGGAGGGTGGAGCGCGCGTGTCCAGCGCTCCAGGCAGATGACTCCAAGAAGAATCTTCCGCAGCTGGGTGCCTCTGCTGCTCCTGGCCCTGTTTGTGATCATTCTCACGACCGGGGTGTTGTCGGGGTCAAGCGAGTACTCCAAGCGTGACCTGAACTACATCCAGCAACAGATCGAATCGGGCCAGGTTGCCAGCGCCACAATCCAGGACTCCAAACAACGCATTCAGATCAAGACAAAGGACGGCTCGAAGTACGAGTCGTCCTACGTCACCGACCAGGCGGTCGGGCTCGCCGGCGAACTGCACAGCCAGCGGATCGCCTACGAGGTCAAGGTCGAACAGGGCAACATCTTCCTGTCGCTGCTGCTGAACCTGCTCCCGGTACTGCTCGTTGTTCTCCTGCTGTTCTTCTTCATGAACCAGATGCAGGGCGGCGGCAACCGGGTCATGAACTTCGGCAAGTCCAAGGCCAAGCTCGTCAGCAAGGACACGCCGAAAACGACCTTCGCTGATGTCGCGGGTGCCGACGAGGCGATCGAGGAACTCCAGGAGATAAAGGAGTTCCTGGAGAACCCAGGCAAGTTCCAGGCGATGGGAGCCAAGATCCCCAAAGGTGTGCTGCTGTACGGGCCGCCTGGGACAGGCAAAACCCTGCTGGCCCGAGCGGTCGCGGGTGAGGCCGGGGTGCCCTTCTACTCGATCTCCGGCTCGGACTTCGTCGAGATGTTCGTGGGTGTCGGCGCAAGCCGGGTACGGGATCTGTTCGAGCAGGCCAAGACCAACGCCCCAGCGATCATTTTCGTGGACGAGATCGACGCGGTGGGACGCCACCGCGGCGCCGGGCTCGGCGGTGGCCACGACGAACGCGAACAGACCCTCAACCAGTTGTTGGTCGAGATGGACGGGTTCGACGTCAAGGGCGGCGTCATTCTCATCGCGGCGACGAACCGGCCCGACATCCTGGACCCGGCGTTGCTACGGCCGGGACGGTTCGACCGGCAGATCGTTGTCGACCGCCCCGACCTCCTCGGCCGCGAGGCGATCCTGAAGGTGCATGCCAAGGGCAAGCCGATGGAACCGGATGTCGACATGCTCATCATCGCGCGCCGCACCCCGGGGTTCACCGGCGCGGACCTCGCGAACGTGCTCAACGAGGCCGCGTTGCTCACAGCACGGTCCGATCAGAAGCTCATCTCCCCCGCCCTGTTGGAGGAGTCGATCGACCGGGTGATGGCCGGGCCGGAACGCAAGAACCGGGTCATGAGCGACAGGGAGAAGAAGCGGATCGCCTACCACGAGGGTGGACACGCCCTTGTCGGGCATGCCCTGCCGAACAGCGATCCCGTCCACAAGGTTACGATTCTGCCCCGCGGCCGGGCGCTCGGTTACACCATGCAGCTGCCGCTCGAGGACCGTTACCTGCGCACCCGATCGGAGATGCTGGACGAGCTCGCGATGTTCCTGGGCGGACGGACCGCCGAGGAGCTTGTCTTCCACGAGCCGACCACGGGCGCCAGCGACGACATCGAGAAGGCAACGAAGATCGCCCGCGCTATGGTCACCCAGTTCGGCATGAGCGACAAGCTGGGGGCGCTGAAGTTCGGCGGCGAGAGCAACGAGGTGTTCCTCGGGCGCGACATGGGCCACCAGCGCGACTATTCCGAACAGGTCGCCGCGGAGATCGACGCGGAGGTTCGGCATCTGATCGAGACGGCGCATGACGAGGCCTGGGAGATCCTCGTTCAGTACCGGGACGTGCTGGACAATCTCGTTCTGCGGCTGATGGATGTCGAGACGCTCGGCAAAGACGAGGTCCTGGAGATCTTTGCGACGGTCCAGAAACGGCCCAGCCGCGGTTCGTACACGGGTGTCGGCAAGCGCCTCCCGTCCGACCGGCCGCCGGTGATGACCCCAGCCGAGTTGGGGCTGACCAAACCCGGCGGCGTCCCGGAACTGATCCCCAGCACCACCGCCGGTCAGGGCGGCCGTACCAATGGTGCCGCGCACGGCAACGGCGGCGGCCTGCCGGCGGGCAGTGGGAATGGCTCCGGGACCGCTCAGGTTCCCCCTGATGACTCGGCCAGAACGGCGGAGCAGAACCCGGACGGTGGCGCGGCCCCCGCGGAGCCGACTTCGAACACCCCGAAGATCTCCAATCCATGGGCACCGCCGACACTGCCGAACGACGACAGGGGACGCCGTTGACGGCCGATTACGGTCTCGCATCTACCGGGTACACATCTTCAGCTCCCGTCGACGTTCCCGCGGATGCCGCTGGGATCGGTGTATCCGAGCGGCAGCGGCTGGAGCCGGAATCACGGCTGATCCGTCCCTTCGATCACGACCGGGTGGCTCGCGCTGTTCGTGAGCTTCTGATCGGCATCGGGGAGGACCCGGATCGAGAAGGCCTGCGTAAAACCCCCGAACGGGTCGCGCGGGCCTATCAGGAGGCGGTCGAGGGCCTCGGGCGGGACCCGTCCGAGGTGCTCACCACCGTTTTCGACGAAGGTCACGAAGAGATGGTGCTGGTTCGCGACATCGACTTCACGTCATTGTGCGAACACCATCTGGTCGCCTTCGCGGGCAAAGCGCATGTCGCCTATATCCCGAACGAAAGCGGGCAGATCACCGGGCTGTCGAAGCTGGCGAGGCTCGTCGACCTGTACTCGCGCCGTCCGCAGGTGCAGGAACGGCTGACGACCCAGATCGCCGACGCGCTGGAGCGGGCGCTGTCACCCCGTGGAGTCATGGTCGTGGTCGAGGCCGAACATCTGTGCATGTCCATGCGCGGAGTCCGTAAACCAGGAGCCCGTACGGTCACCTCAGCCGTACGTGGCCAGTTCCTGAACACCGCGACCCGCGGTGAGGGGATGTCACTGATCCTCAGCCATCGCTGAGTGGGGGCTCATCGCGGGCTGTCAGGGACCGGGCCAGTCCGACGCCCGGTCCTGGCA
>NZ_CAKJTR010000069.1:4329-15151 GCF_917627355.1 Protofrankia sp. Cj3
GCTCTAAAGGCGGCAGGCTCGGATCGAGGAGACGATGATGCCTCGGGCGCCGATCTCCCACAGGCCATCCATCACTCGGTTCACCTCGGCGTGTGGCACCATCGCTCGCACGGCCACCCAGTCCTCGCGTTGCAGCGGTGAAATCGTCGGCGATTCGTAGCCCGGAGTAATCCCACATGCTTTCTCAAGCAAAGACTTGGGGACGTCGTAATCCATGATCACATAACGCCGAGCGACCAGAACACCCTGGATCCGGCGCAGCAGGCGCTCGTGGGCGGGGACGAGCTCCAAGCCCTTCTTCACGAAGACGACGGCTTCAGAACGCAGCACCGGCTCACCTACCAGGGCCAGCCCGTGAGCACGCAGCGTACGCCCGGTCTCCACCACGTCCGCGACGACATCGGCCACTCCGAGCCGGACAGCCGTCTCCACCGCGCCGTCCAGTTTGACAATGCGGGCGTCGATGCCACGGTCAGCCAGGTCGGCCGCGACCAGCCCGGGGAATGACGTGGCGATGCGCGTCCCGGCCAGGCCGGCGAGATCATCTAAGGTGCCCAGTGGCGCGGCGTAGTGAAAGGACGAGAATCCGAAGCCGAGCGGCAGCAGCTCGTCAGCGGCGACGCCGCTGTCGATGAGAAGATCGCGGCCGGTGATGCCGATGTCAAGGTGACCCGCCCCGACGTAGACGGCGATGTCACGGGGCCGGAGAAAGAAAAACTCCACATCGTTCTCGCCGTCAGCGATGACAAGTTCCGCCGATTCTCGCTGCGCCCGGTAGCCGGCGTCGACGAGCAGCTGACTGGATGCCGTGGCCAGTGCCCCTTTGTTGGGCACTGCTAGTCGAAGCATCATAGCCCCCGTGTCACGGTTTTGGCACCGGCTGCGCACAGCAGGCCCACTGTTACAGCCTTGAGTATACGTCGGCCGGTGTGAGGCCCGCGGAAATCATCACCAACTGGCTCCAGTACAGCAGTTGCGACAACTCCTCCGCGACACGTTCGGACCCCTCGTACTCGGCCGACATCCAGGTTTCAGCAGCCTCTTCGAGCAGTTTCTTCCCGATATGGTGAATCCCTTTCTCAAGGGCGGCGACGCTACCCGATCCAGGCGTTCGTTCACGCCATTTTCCAGCCAGCTCCAGATACAGTTCATCGTACGTTTTCATCGCCGCGGAGACCCTGCCTTCCCACCGGTCACAAAAATGATCATTCTGGCCGCTGAAAGGATCTGTCCGCTGTCCGGGCTGTCCGGAATCCGGTAGGCCCGCGCTCGACAAGCACCACGACGGAGCTTCCCGCAGCCAGGAAGCCTCGTCCAGCCGGACGTGAACATATCGGGAGACCACCCAGATGGTAACGCACCACCGCCCCGAGCGGGCGGGGCCAGCCCGGGAGCGGGCGCACGAATCCACCGCCCGATCACCACAACCCGCCGCCGGCCCCGATCCGCATGCGGTTTACTGAACGACTGTGTTCCATCCCGCGCTCGTCGCCACTGACCTCGACGGGACCCTGATCCGAACAGACGGCTCGGTCTCCGCTCGTACCCGAGCCGCGCTGCATCGGGTCAGCGGCGCCGGCGCGCTCGTCGTGTTCGTCACCGGCCGCCCGACACGGGTGATGGCCGAGATCGTGGCCCAGACCGGCGCGTCGGGCCTGGCAATCTGCGCTAACGGCGCAATCGCCTATGATCTGGACAGCCATCGCGTGGTCAGGCATCGCACGCTGGACGTCACCACCGCGCTGCGCCTGGCCACTGAAATCCGGGCTGCCATACCGGACGTGTCTTTCGCGGTGGAAAGCGGCAGCCAGTTCGGACGGGAACCAGCCTTCAGCACGATATGGCCCGATCCGCACGAACGTGTCGGGGATATAACCGAGCTTCTCCTGACAATGCCCGCGACGAAGCTTCTGGTCCGCCGGGAGCTGTGTGAGACCATGCTGGCCAGCGCCCGGGCCACGATCGTAGGGATCGCGGGCTCGGCGGCCGAGGTCACCACCTCGAGTCACGATCTCGTCGAAATTGCCGGCGCGGGCGTCTCCAAGGGAGTCGCCCTGGCGGAGATCGCGGAACAGTACAACATGCCCGCGCGGAACACGATCGCTTTCGGTGACATGCCGAACGATCTACCGATGTTCGCCTGGGCCGGGCACGCTGTCGCGGTCGCCAACGCCCATCCGGACGTCCTCGCGGCGGCCGATGAGATCACCGCCTCCAACGACGCCGACGGTGTCGCCCACGTCATCGAACGCATCTTCCCCTGAGCTTGCCCATTGAAAAAGATCATTTCGATGGAGGCCAGGATGAGGTCATGGCCACATCTGCCACCACCTCGGCGGGGGGCGCTGGGATGGGCGGTGCCGCGGGCACCAGCCCAGGCGCCTCCCATCCACCGTCCCATGACATTGATCCCGATTTCCTGGCGCTGCCTCGCGCGGCGCTCGCGGACGCCGTGCTGCAGACCGCCCGCGACCTTGGCGTGACCCACGCCGACATCCGCATCGAACGGATCCGCGACGCGTCGTTGTCGTTCCGCGACGGCGGTCTGGAAAGCCGTGGCGACAGCCGGTCGGCCGGCTTCGCCGTCCGGGTCGTCCACGGTGGGACGTGGGGATTCGCCGCCAGCGTCGATCTCACCACCGACGAAGCGGTCCGGGTGACCAAGGAGGCCGTTGAACTCGCGCGGGTGGCCCGACCGCTCAACAGCGAACCGGTGGAGCTGGCCGACGAGCCCGTCTACACCGACGCGGTATGGGTGTCGGCCTACACGGTCGACCCGTTCACGATCGAAACCGCCGAGAAGATCGAACGGGTCGGCGGGCTGTGCCGCACGCTGCTGGCTGCCCCGGAGGTCGACCATGTCGACGGCCGGCTCGGGCAGGTGATGGAGAACAAGTTCTACGCGGACCTGGCCGGGACGACCACCACCCAACAACGGGTCAGAGTGATCTGCCAGCTCGAGGCGACCTGTGTCGATCGCGCCGCCGGCGGGTTCGAGACCATGCGCACGATCGCGCCGCCCGTCGGCCGCGGCTGGGAATGGCTGGTGGCGGGCACCGCCGCGGGCTGCTGGGACTGGGACGCTGAAATCGCGCTGATCCCGTCCCTGCTGGCGGAGAAGAGCCGGGCGCCTTCGGTGGAGGCAGGCCACTACGACCTGGTGATCGACCCGTCCAACCTGTGGCTGACCATCCACGAGTCGGTCGGCCACGCCACCGAGCTTGACCGTGCGCTCGGCTACGAAGCCGCGTACGCGGGCACCTCGTTCGCCACCCTCGACAAGATCATGTCATTGCGCTACGGCTCCCCCGCCATGCACGTCACCGGTGATCGCACCGCCCCGCACGGCCTGGCGACGATCGGCTACGACGACGAAGGCGTGCGGGCGGGCCAGTGGGACATCGTCCGCGCCGGAACCCTGGTCGGCTACCAGCTTGACCGTAGGATGGCCGCGCAGAACGCCGCAGCCCTGGGCACTGGTCGTTCCAACGGCTGCGCGTTCGCGGACTCCCCCGGGCACGTGCCGATCCAGCGGATGGCGAACGTGTCGCTGCAACCGGCACCGGGCGGGCCGTCCACGGACGAACTGATCTCCCGGGTGGAGCGCGGGATCTACGTGGTGGGCGACAAGAGCTGGTCGATCGACATGCAGCGGTACAACTTCCAGTTCACCGGCCAGCGCTTCTACGAGATCCGCGGTGGCCAGCTCGTCGGGCAGCTGCGCGACGTCGCCTACCAGGCGACCACCACCGACTTCTGGGGGTCGCTGGAAGCCGTGGGCGGCGAGGCGACCTATGTCCTGGGCGGCGCGTTCAACTGCGGCAAGGGCCAGCCCGGCCAGGTCGCCGCGGTGAGCCACGGCTGTCCGTCCGTGCTGTTGCGGGGCATCAACATCCTTAACACCCAGCGAGAGGCAGGCCGGTGAGCCCGCTGCGGTCCCACGAGGTCGTTGAACAGGCGCTGGCGTCGTCACGGGCCGACGGCTGCGTAGTGATTGCCGACGAGTCGAGCACGGTGAACCTCCGCTGGGCCAACAACACGCTGACCACCAACGGCGCGGCCCGGGATCGCTCCGTCACCGTGATCAGCGTGGTGGGCCGCGCGTTCGGGGTCCGCTCCGCGAGCGATGTCACCGATGGCGACGCCCTGACGAAGCTGCTGCGTTTGTCCGAGGCTGACGCCCGCGAGGCTGAAAACGCCGACGACTACGCCGAGCTGCTTGGTCCCGACGCCGGCAGCACCCAGGCGGGCTCGTCCGGCGGGACAGCGGCGGCCGCGCGCGCGGCGGCGGAGGCTGCGGCGACCTTCACCGACCCCGCGCAGCGCACCAGCACCGGTGTGTTCGCCGAGTTCGCCCGCGACCTCGGCGACGCCTTCGACGCGGCACGGGCCGACGGGCGCCGCCTGTTCGGCTTCGCTCAGCACGAGCTGACCACCACCTGGCTCGGCACCTCCGCGGGGCTCCGGCTACGCCACAGCCAGCCGGCCGGCTCCGTGGAATGGAACGCCAAGAGCGCAACGCCTGGCGGCTCGGTGTGGCATGGCCAGTCAACACACGATTTCACCGACGTGTCCGTGCCGGACACCGACGTCCTCCTGCGCCAGCGCCTGGCCTGGGCCGCGCGCTCGGTGGATCTGCCGGCCGGCCGCTATGAGACATTGCTGCCGCCGTCCGCCGTCGCGGACCTGCTCAGCTATGCCTACTGGTCGGCGGCTGGCCGCGACGCGGCCGAGGGACGCACGGTCTTCAGCCAGGCCGGCGGCGGGACCAGAATCGGTCAGCCACTCGGCCCGCCCGGCCTGCGCCTGTTCAGCGACCCGTTCGACCCGGAGCTGTCAGCGACACCGTTCGTCATCGCGACATCCTCATCCGCGACATCGAGTGTGTTCGACAACGGGCTGCCGCTGCGGCGTACCGACTGGATCACAGACGGCACGTTGACCGCGCTGCTCCAGACCCGAGCGTCGGCCCGCGCCAGCGCCCAGGCTGTGACCCCGTTCATCGACAACCTGACCCTCGATGGTGGTGGGACTGCCTCACTGGACGAGATGATCTCGAAAACCTCTCGTGGGCTGTTGCTGACCTGCCTGTGGTATATCCGCGAGGTCGACCCGCGGCTCCTCCTGCTGACCGGGCTCACCCGTGACGGCGTCTACCTGATCGAGGACGGTGAGGTCACCGGCACGGTGAACAACTTCCGCTTCAACGAGAGCCCGGTGGACCTGCTGGGCCGGCTTACCGAGGTGGGGACCACGGTCCGGACGCTTCCACGCGAATGGGCGGACTGGTTCACGCTTGCGCGGATGCCGGCTGTGCGCATCCCCGACTTCAACATGAGCTCGGTCAGCCCCGCCAGCTGACCGGGTGGCGAGCCCATGACGCGGGCCCAGTCCGGCCGCGCGGACGGCACCTACGGATATATCACCTGTGGATATATTCAGCCGGCTGCATACAGCCGGCGTCTACAGATAGGCGCCGCGACCGAACTGCTCTCCGGACTGGGAACCGCTCGGCAACGCCCGCCGCCGCATCTCCTCCAGCTGGGCCCGCGCGGCCATCTGCTGGGCGAACAGCGCCGTCTGGATGCCGTGGAAGAGTCCTTCGAGCCAGCCGACGAGCTGGGCCTGAGCGATCCGGAGTTCGGCATCGCTCGGCGTCTGCGTCTCGTCAAAGGGGAGCGTGAGCCGGCCCAGCTCGTTCTGAAGATCAGGAGCAAGGCCGCTGGAGAGCTCATTGATCGAATTACGGTGGATCTCCCGGAGGCGGAGCCGGCTTGCTTCATCCAGCGGTGCCGCCCGCACCTCCTCCAGCAACTGTTTGATCATCGAGCCTATCCGCATAACCTTGTCCGGCTGGGACACCATCTCCATGAGCATGTTCGACTGGTCACCGTGACCGTCCCCGCCGCTGCCGCCGTCAGCGCCACCGCCGGGGACCGGGGACGTGGCTGTGTCGCCACCGACATCAGCCGGCGCCATCCGTGAGCTGGCACCCGCCGTAGCGGCGTTCACAGCACCGTCCGGTCCAATGATCACAATCTGTGGGTCCGGTTGATCTGCCATGGGTCCATCCTGCCTGGTCGCTCCGGCAAACATGTAGGCAGGATGGAGATGAGTCCCGACCTGGCCACTTTCAGTGGTATTCGGAGTATTCCGAACCTGGCAGCGCCAGCAGGACCTTACCCACGTGCCCGAGAGCCTCGACGTGCCGGTGCGCGTCAGCGACCCGCTCAATCGGGAACACCCGATCGACGACCGGCATGATCGCCCCTGCCTCGACCGCCGGCCAGAGACGTTCGCGGACGGCCGCCACGATCGCCGCCTTCTGCGCCTCCGGCCGGCCACGCAATGACACCGCGTGCACGACGCCCCGTTTCGCCAGCAACATCCCGAGGTTCAGTTCACCTCTGCCGCCGCCCTGAAGCCCGATCACGACGAGCCGCCCCTCGACGGCCAGCGCGGCCACGTTGCGAGCCAGGTAGGAAGCACCCATATTGTCAAGGATGACGTCCGCTCCGCGGCCGTCGGTGAACTCCTTCAGGCGGGCGACGAAGTCCTCGTCCCGGTAGGAAACAGCACAATCGGCTCCGAGCTCGCGGACCCGGGCGAGCTTCATCGGGCTGCCCGCGGTGGTCACAATGGTCGTCGACGGCCGGAGGGCCCGCGCCGCCTGGATCGCGAACGTGCCGATCCCCGACGCTCCGCCGTGCACGAGGAACACCTCACCGTCGCTCAGGCCGGCCAGCCCGAACACCGTCGAGCAGACGGTGGCGGCGACCTCGGGCAGCCCGGCCGCCGCCACCAGCGACACACCAGCCGGCACCGGCAGCACCTGGGCGGCGGGCACGTTGACCCTGGTCGCGTACCCACCGCCGGAAAGCAACGCGCAGACTTCGTCGTCAACCCGCCAGGCAGTCACGCCGTCACCAATCGCCGCGACCCGGCCGGAGCACTCCAGCCCGAGCACCTGGGAAGCGCCTGGCGGAGGCGGATAGAGACCTTGTCGTTGCAGTAGGTCAGCCCGGTTCACCGCGGAGGCGGCCACCTCAATGGCCACCTCACCCGGACCGGG
Organism: Protofrankia sp. Cj3; assembly: GCF_917627355.1. Taxonomy (NCBI): domain Bacteria; kingdom Bacillati; phylum Actinomycetota; class Actinomycetes; order Frankiales; family Frankiaceae; genus Protofrankia; species Protofrankia sp. Cj3. Next base: position 11,402 of record NZ_CAKJTR010000069.1, read on the forward strand.
GAGGGGCAGATCGGCCACCTCGGCCCAGGACATGACCTCAGGGCCACCTGGCGACATCGCTGTCACGGCATACACAGATACACGGTATCCGTGTGCCGCGGCGCTCCGGCACCACGCTCCGGCACCACGCTCAGGACGGGATCGCCAGCCGCAGATCACAGACACGCAGCAACAGATGGTAGGGGTCCGACGGCGAGCCGGAGAAAATCTTCAGTTTTCGGCACCACTCCCGAGCCGAGGCGTCCTCGACATGAATGATGAGGATGGGCGTGTGGGCTGGTCCCGCCGCATACGCGGCCTGCCGCAGAGCATCAGCCACGAGTACCCGGCCGACGCCGCGGTGGCGATCCGCGAGGTCGACACCAACCCTGGAAATGATCAATACCGGTGTCTGTCCGCCATCCCCCACCAGGCTGCCGCTGGACAGCGCGTAATAACCAGCGACATCGTCTCCAGAGCCCCGCCGGATGACCCGCACCCGGTTACGCCCGCTCCGCGCCGCGGCGAGTGCCTGTTCCCGCAACCAGGTCGTTGTCGGCAACGATCCGCAGTCGAACGCCGAACAGCGATGATGGGACGCAAGCGTTTCAATATCATTGAACCCGTGCGCGCCGCTGCCGTGCCCGGCTGTCTGCAGCAGGCTCGCAAGCCCCGCCGGCAGTCGCGGAGGCTTCGCAACCAGCGCGCCGAGGTTATCTTCCTGTTCGGTCGAGAGGCAGAAGAGCCGACGGTCCGCCAGGACGTCGGTCGCCGCCCTGGTGGCATGAGCGATCACGAAATCGGCGACCGGAATACCTGCCGCGTCGCTGGCCGCGGCCAACAGGCGCCAGACGCGTCCGTTCTCGCCGGTACCGACAGGATCAATCTTCACCATCGACATCCGTGAACCTCCAGCACCCCATGGCATTACTCTATGAACCTAAATACTCTACCCAAAGTAACAGGCGGCGAATCATCCCAACACCCGGCGGAACCGGTAAGAGCGACCGGCAATAGGGGTGTGGGTCAAAGAGCGGGGCTGGGGTGCGTGCATCGCGAGGCGGCGGAGGGAGCCACTGGAGGTGGTGGGTGGTGGGTGGCGACCGACGAGCCGGCGTACCCGTGCGTCGCGCGGCGATGGACGCGCAGCGATGGATGGGGAGCGGATGGATGGGGAGCGATGACGCGAGGTGCGCAGCCCAGTCCCGCGATAGCCCCGGCGCTGCCGCGTCCCCTGTTGCCGGTCGTCGGCTCTTACGCCGCGGGAAACCCAGGCCACAACCAGCTCAGGGGCTGAGGCCCACGAGATACCGAGGGCATCCCGTACGGGCACACATGCCGGCTCGGGTTCGGGCTCCGCCGGAGCGGGCGTGGTGTACGGCGACGGCTCGTGCGGCGCGGGCGGGAGGTCCGGGGCGTCCGGCAGCAGGGGGCCCGGATCGTCCGGAACGGGAACGTCCGGATCAAGCGGGGGTGGTGTGCCAGGCTGGTGGGGACGAACGGCCTGCTTGGGCTGAACGTTAACGCGCGGCGCAACCATATGCGCGGGAGTACCCTGGCCGGCGGTGTGGGGAAACATCACCATTGAGATCCAGCAACGACCGCGACCCACTTGTCAGGACCCCGCTCACCGCGGCCGCGGACGAGCGTGCGCTGCACGCAACTACATGCAGTAAACAGTTAGTCGTGGCAAGCAGCTCTACGCAAGAAAAACTTTGATCTTGTTATGTTGTCGGATTGTCAAGTTACGCCAACCCGATCGAGACCGCACCCTGGCAGTCAGACATACTTCGACTGCGTTGCCTGCGGGGCTACCCCTCGATCATCATCGAACCGCCGGGAACGCGTCGGCCATCGGACGAGCTACGGGAGCACTCCGGTTGGAACGGGACAACTACACCGATGGTGACAGGTCCGCCAGCTCGGAAGCGGAGTTCCACGTCTTCTTCGAACAGCATCATCGCCAGCTCGCGCGGCTCGCCTACCTGCTGACCAACGATCACGACGCGGCTGACGACATCACCGCCGACGCGTTCACCGCGGCCTGGCGGCACTGGGCCAGGGTGCGACAGGTGGACAATCCCCTGGCATACATGCGCCGTACCGTCGCGAACATGGCAACCAGCCGGCTGCGGCGGATCATGCGCGAACGGCGCGGTCTGGGGATGCTCGGCAACATGGCCGAGACCAACAGCGTCGACACCGATGTACCGGCCGTCGTCGATGTCCGGGCCGCGTTGATGTCGCTTCCCGCTCGCAAACGGGAATGCGTGGTGCTCCGTTACGCATTCGACCTGTCGGAGCATGAGACCGCGCGCACCCTGGGAATATCCGTCGGCACGGTCAAGAGCCAGACGTCCAAGGGCGCGGGCGAGCTGGAACGGCTACTGGCCGCAAGCGCCCATGAGACCGCGTGGGTGGCGTCGTCCCCACCGGTGGCCACCCCCCCGGCCAGAGGAGGGACGAAAACAGGCGCGCGCAAGGGGCTGTCGCGCCCGCGGCGAGACGTTGACCCACCGGCGCGATTGCGGGGAGGAGAAGCCACGTGACAGGCGCCCGTCGTAGGCACGGTGGCAGCCGCGCCCACATCGAGGCTGAGTCGTGGCTGCCGGCCGCGCTGGCCAGAGCGGCGTTGACGCACGAGCCGAACACCGCCGAAATCCGCGGACGCATGGCCAGGGCGGCTGGCGGCGCGCCAGCACCAGGCGATCGCGCCTGTGCTCCCCACGCCAGCCGGCAACGCGCGCGCTCAGCGCCACGCGGCGGCCAGCGATCGAGGCTGAGCCGTTCCGCGTGGCCATTTCCGCGCCGCCCCACAATGATCGTCATCGGCATGGCCACCGGCATGCTGAGCATCGCCGCGATCACCTTGATCGGTGTACGGGCCATCCCACCGTTCGACGACCGCCGGCCCATCACCGCGATAGCGGCACCAGCGCCCTCGACCTCGGCATCGCCCCACTCCCCGGCCCTGCCAGCGTCACCCACGAACTCCCCCCTGGACGGGCCGGACCAGGCCGAACCGGCCGCGGCGCCACTCGCGACAAATACCACAACGCCCGCGACACCCCGAGCCACGGCAACAACATCGATCATCAACGATCAACAGATAGCAATCTCCTCATTCGCAATTCCAGCACAAACAATCATCCTTCCATTGCGAAATTGTAGGGATTGGGTACTCTACGGGCTCGGGAACACTTTCCCCGTCCGGGAACAAGCGCGCGCGGACCTTCGCAACCCCCTCATCGGCCAGCTCGGCATTGTCGGGGCCAGCCCGACGGCGGTGACCGGAACGAGGGGCCGTTTCGACTGGAGCGGCGGCAGGCCGCAGGCGACCGGCAGGGATTACACCGGCCGCCTGGCCGTACCGGCTTCCGGTGAGCTCAAGCTGACCGTCTCGCTGGCGGCGGCCGCGGACGGCCACCTGGACCTGTATCTCGGCACCCTCGGAGTCCGCGGCGAGGTCCAAGCCACCCTCGACGGACAGCCCAGCCCCCCGGCGTCGTTGGTGGCGCCCCAGGCGGGCCGCTGGGCCGACACGGTTGTCCGGATCAGCTTCGGCGCTGTCACCGGGCCGCGCAGCCTGACGGTCACGGTGTCGGCCGCGGCCGGAGACAGGGACGGTGATGGCCAGTTCCCGGGGTTCCAACACGACGGCGGGACCTCGTCCCGGTGGCCGCCAGGAGCGGTGTCCTCGGGACAGATCTCACTTGCCGCGGCCGTACTCCTCGAGGATTAAGAGCGCCCGGCAATAGGGGTGTGGATCAA
>NZ_CAKJTR010000069.1:15582-23481 GCF_917627355.1 Protofrankia sp. Cj3
CCGCCGCGTCCCCGACCGGACCCTCTTCGAACACGTCGTCGACTCGCTGGTCCACGGGTCCGGCCACGAGCGGACGCCCCTGTTGCCGGGCGGTCCAAACCGCCGTGGCCGAACGGCCCTCCCACAACCGCAAAGAGATGTTCCGGACGCGGCAACCATCCAGCGAGCTGGAGCGACTGGACATGTGAACGTACGGATAGTTCGTCCCTGGGGATCTTCATGATCGACCAGAACGCCGTTTCGTGCGTTTCGGCCTGCTCGTTCCTCGCTAACCCCCCCCAGCCGGGGCGGGCAGGCCGCCCCACCGGGCACGGACCGGAGGTAGCGTCACAAGTGTGCGCCGAGTCCTCTTCTCACCCTCGTGGCTGTTCCGCCATGCGCTCGCCCTCTTCCTGATCGGCCTTTTCGCCCGACTCGGCTGGTGGCAGTGGGAGAAGGGGCAGTCCGCACGCGGTACGCTGCAGAATCTCTTCTACGGAGTAGAGTGGCCGATCTTCGCTGCCGCCGTAGTCTTCGGCTGGTGGCAGATGCTGCGTGAGGAACTTCACCCGACGCCGACGCCAGCACCGGAAACCGAACCAAGCAGCGCGCCCCCACTGGGAGCGGATGGCGTGGCTCGCGCCGATGCCTACCGGCTCACCATCGGCGACCTGACCGAGAGCACCATCGAGGACGAGGAGGATGAAGCGGAGTTGGCCTCGTACAACCGTTATCTTGCCACGCTGCACGAGCGGGACGCGTCATCAGGGCCGAGGACGCGGTGACCAGCCCGGCCGATGACACCGCGCTCGATGCCCTCCGGGCTTCGCCCACGTTGCCGGCAGCCAGCGGCCGGACAGGGCGTTACAGCGAGCAGGCGATCCGTGGCGCACTGCTGCGTTTCCGGGTACTGGCATACGTGGTGGGCGTGGGGCTGATCGCCCTCGTGCTGATCGGCGTGCCGCTGAAGTACCTGGCGGGCACGCCGGTCGTGGCCGAAACCGTGGGTCCGCTACACGGGTTCCTGTTCATGCTTTATCTTGCCCTGACCGTGGACCTGGCATCGCGCTGCCGGTTTCGCCCCGTCCACACTCTTGCGATCATGATTGCGGGAACCGTGCCGTTCCTGTCGTTCGTGGCCGAGCGAAAAGTCACCCGGCAGGTACTGGGACGCGCAACCAGCTGAGTTGACGGCCAGCTGCTTTGCCCCGGATCATCCGGTCCGGCGGTGAATCCGGGGTCAGCCCACGGCACCGGAGATGGTCAGGATGGGCCCGGAAGGGCCCATCAGGAAGGGCACGGCCAGCCGGGGCCACGGTCAGGAACAGGCGGCGTTGGAAAAACCCGCGGCCGCGCCCACAACCTGGTTGTCACAGCCGACCACGTTCCCGACGTCCTTGTCATGGAGGTAGATTCCGAAGCCGGTCGCGTTCACCACGAGCGTGTTGTTCCGGATGATGTTGCGGCGGCCCCAGCCCTCCTTCACCACGTGTTCCTGGATGCCGTCCTTGAGCGCCCCGCCGCCCTTGCCCGTGTTCTTCTCGACGATCCACCCGTTACCCTTGAGGTCAATCCACGAGTCACCGCCGTCATCGGTCATCCTGTCGCTGGACAGCACGTTCCCCGAGATAAGACCGCCGGTACTTCCTTCTTTGACGTCGATGTTCTCGGCGGTCGTTCCAGCGATGTTGTTGCCGATGATGAAGTTACGGTCACTGGCGTCCGGGTTACAGTTCGAAATCTTGCACCAGTTGTTGTTCGCGCTGCCGATGTAGATACCCTCACCGAACTTCGCGGACCGGTGTCCGGTGTCGCGCACGGTGTTTCCGGTCACCAGGTTGTCCGAACTGGAGTCACGCAGGTGGATGGCCTCGTCCCCGATAGCGCTGACGCTCAGCCCAGCGATGACGCTGTGCTGGGTGGCATCCGCCATCACGCCCTTCTTGCCATTGCGGACGCTGAAACCGACCAGCCGAACGAAAGAAGCATGATCAAGATGCAGAACGTAGTCGGCGTCATCCCCGCCGTCCAGCACCGCGCTGGTCGAACCGCACAGCCAGATCGGCGCACCCTCGGTACCGGCCTTGGTGACGACGAACTCGCCGGTATACGTCCCGTCGGCCATCCGGATGACAGCGCCTGGGCTCGCCGAGGCCAGCGCGCTCTCGAGGCCGGCGGCGTCGTGGACGGTGGGAGCGCCCGGCGGGCAGACAGCCTGCTGCGCCTGGCCGGAGAGCCCGACCCCGTCCGCCAGCGCGGTGGGCGCCTCCGGCACGACCGATTTCGCATCGTCACCATGACAGGAGGCGGTCGCTGTGGCGATCGCTACGGCCGCGGTGGCCGTAGCAAACAGCCGCAACCGCCCCTGGCGTATGGCGACAGGCGTCACTCCGGGTCCTTTCGCCCATGACGGTCGCGACTCCGGCCATTGTTGTAGGAAATCATTGCCCGAGCCGGCCCGACGGCGTCGAGTTTGACCACTGACACGCCTTCGTCACTGACTATGGTCGTGGTGTCCTCATCAACGGCATTCGGATAGCCCTGCGGTTCAGCTGGGTGAGCGTTCCACTGCGGGAATCGGTCAGCTGATGGAGCGAGCTCCGGCCGGATCGCCGGCTGGAAGTCGTCGTCGTAACCATGAGCGTTCCCATAAAAATTCCCGTGCCCATGCCCGTTCCCATGCCCGTTCCCATTCCCGTGCCCGTTCAACGGGTCGTCCTGGTACCCCTGGATCCGGTCACGCTGAAACCGCACGTCCATGGTCGGGTTGTCATCCTGGCTGAACGGGGAATGCGCCCGCTCCGGTATCCGGCGCTGGAACGTCTCCGTCGGGCCGTCCAGCGGTGTCCGCAGGGCCGCGGGCACCAGCGCGGCGCCGGGATCGGCGGCGGGGGTACCAGGAGCGAACCAGGGCGCGTCGGCGGGCCGGGGCTGGCTGCCCCCCGGCCGCTGCTCCGCGGCCGCTCCGCGGTGGCTCGGCGCACGGGGCCCGGCCTGCCCCGGAACCATGGGCATCCGTTCGGAATCGGCCGAAACCGGCGGCGAAGCGGACAGCATGGCAGCTGCTGCCCCAACGGGCACCGCCGCTTCCTTGACGCCAACGGCTGCCAATGCGGATCTCTTCGGATCACTCACCTTGTTCATCCGCTGCACGAGTAGATCCGACTCGGGATAGGGATGCTCCGCCGCCCGCTTGCGCCAGCGGCGCCGGATGCGCCAGCCCAGAATCGGCAGCAGCGCCATGAAGGACCAGACAAACAACGCGGGGTGCCGCTCGAAGATTGAATACCAGGGCCGCTCGACCCGTGGAATCCAGTTCGAGACATCGTTACCGGTAAGGGCAGCGCCGGTGATCCCAGTAGCTTTGTTGATGTCCACCGCACGCCAGCCTCGGCCGGACAGCGTGTTGTTACCTATCGTCGTCCCGTCGGCCTGGCCCCGGATCGAGACAGCGAACTCAGTCGCCCCCGATATCGTGTTCCGGCTGATGATGTTCGTCGGCGCGTCCTGGGTGATGATCCCCATCCGGCCGTCGGACAACTTGTTAGTTGTGATCGCCGTCCGCTTGGCGTCCGGTCCTACCTGTATCGCGGACTCGGTGACACCGCTGACCGTGTTGTCGACGATCTGGGTGCCGTTCGCGCCACTTTTGATGACGATTCCCACCGTACTGCCCGCGACCGTGTTACCGCGGACGGAAGCATCCTCACCGCCGAGGACGCGAATGCCGTAGCGGCCGTTGTCGGTCAGTTTGTTGGCCTCGATGACGGTGCCCTTGACCTGATTGATCTGTACCCCGGTGGCGGTGGCGACAAGGCCGATGCCGCGGCCGTCCAAGGTGATGCCGTCACCGCTGTTGCCGGAGATCGTGCTGCGCATCACCCGGGAGCCTGACGCACGGTCGATGGTGATGCCGTCACCGTGGTTCGCGATGGCGGTACTGCCGGAGATGAGGGTGCTGACCGCGTCCCGGTGAACGGCAAGACCGGCCCGGTCGTTGCCCTCCAGCCGGACATTGATCATCTGAATGCCCTCACTACCGGAGATATAGGCACCCCAGACATTGTTGATGAATGTGGAGTTGGCCGCTCCGCCGGTGCTGGGCTGCCCCTTGCTGCCCGTCCAGGCGAGTCCACCGGTACGGCCGTTCCAGAAGCCGAGGTTGGCCACGCGCGCATTACGCACGACAAGCTCGCCACCCATCGTGCGGATGTAGCCACGCCCGTCAACCGGATTGAGATCGGGCTTGAGCTCCTTGACATCCCAGGAGATGACATTCATCGGCTGCTGAGGGTTTCCATTGATCTCAATGGCACCACGCCAACTGGTCAGCGCCACGAACCCCGCCGCGCTGCTGGCGAGCCGCAGCGTCCCAAAGCGCTGGTCGATGATGAAGCGCGCGTTCGGCCCGACGACGATGCTGGTCAGCTCAAGCAGTGCGCCGTCGACGTCCTTGCGCATGCCACCAGCCGCAACGACGTCCTCGACCGTGTAGGGAGCCGGGCGGCCCGGCAGCAGCAGGGTGGGCAGGCTGCCCTGGGTCTGCACGATGGACGGCGCCTTCAGCACGCCGAACTTCGCGAACATCGACCGCAGCCGGAGGTCCTCGGTATCGACCAGGTTGGACTGTTGCTTGGCATCCGCGGAGGTGACCGGCGGCAGCGGTGGCAGCGGCGCCGCTGCCGCGGTGCCCACAACGCCAGGAGCGAACGCAAGACCTGAGACTAGCGCCATAACCATCCCGACGAGCGCGCTACCGGCTCGCGCGTGCGCGCCGTGCCGCGGGCGGCGACGGGCATCGGGCAGCAAACGCCGAGCAGCGGAGAGTCCGGACATCGGGGTGATCATGAAACTCCGATCATTTTTGACTCATCCGAACAGACGCGTCCGACTGCCCCTCGCCGCCGATCAGGTCGGCGCGGCGGGTCAGCCAGCCCTGCTTGTTCATGGAGATGAACGCCCATGTCTTGATCGGAAGGGCGACAATTACGATCATCAAAACAACTACCGGGAGGATGAAGATGTCCCGCGGATGCTCCCGCAGGTGCGAGAACCCACGGACGGCACGTCCACCCAGGAGCCAGGCGATGGCAATCAGCGGAGCGTTCGCCTGCGGGCGCGCTATCCAGAACCCGAGGTAGGTCATGGCCACCCCCATGGTGACCGGGGTCAGCAGGATCTGCAGAACGCTGATCTGGCAGATCAGCGGCTGCCGGAACAGCCAGCCCTTGTAGATGGCCGTGAGATAGCAGCGGTAGGAGTTACGGCTCCACCGCACCCGCTGTTTGATGAACGGCTTCAGCCCGTCCGGGAACATCGAAATCGCGCGGGCCGAATCCTGGTGCATGGTCTTGTAACCGGATGCCAGGGTGAGCCAGGTGAGGCGGCCGTCGTCCCCGGCGATACAGCGCCGGCCCAGGAAGAACTCGTTCTCCAGATTGTGGAGCACGGGGAGAATGGCCTCACGGCGGTAAGCCGCCGTCCGGCCGGACAGACAGGCCACGGCCCCGGCTCTGCCCTGCGCCGGCACGTAGTCGAGGTAACGGATGTCGACCAGCCAGTTCGCTACCCTGCGCCAGACACTGGTACGCGCATTGTAGACGCTCTGGCGGGTACCGACCCCGCCGACCTTGGGATCGACGAAGGGCATCTGGACGGCGGCGAGCAGGCCCGGCTCCCAGGCGGTGTCGGAGTCGCAGAGCACCACGATCTCCTTGGTAGCCGCGGAGATACCGACGCCCAGCGCTGATCGTTTCCCCTCGTGCACGAACGGGATCACCCGCATGACCGGATTGTCGCGGGCGTGTCTGGTCAGTCGCCTGATGAGCTCGGTGTCCTCGACGTCTGGAACGATAATGATCTCATCGGGATCCTGGTCGAGCCACGTCTTGAGACAACGCTCAATGACGTCAGGGTCCTCCCGGAAGGAGGGGACGACGACGGACGTCGAGGCGCGGAAGTCGTTCTCGGTCGGCTTGTAGCGAGAAGACAATACCCGTCGGAACAACCACACCGACCACGAGATCACTCCAGCGATCCCGAGAGGAACAAGCCCCCAGTACGATCCGATGCGGTCGATCACGGAACTGAGCGCGTCCATTGCCTAACGGTTTCCCTCCGGAGGCTTGCCGAAAGACCTACCCGAGAAAGTAGATGTCCGCCGGCCCGCCCTCATCATGTCGGCCAAAAGAATGGTCGTCAGGTGTGCGGGCCAAACAACCCCCACCCCCCATAGCAGTGCTGGAAGGACGCTAGCAGTGTGATGCAAATCGCAGACACACCGGGGGTCTCGTTGCTACCGAACGCACTTGCCCTGCTACAAAAAACGCCGATCACGTTGAGTAGTTTTACTTTAGCTCCATCAGATGCAAGCATAATCTTTCTTCTCCGCGGCACATGACCCGGACTTGCCTAACGTTAACGGATCATGTCGAATCCGCGACACTCAAAGTAACATTACTGCCAGGTGGGGGTTTACGTTTTATCATGGAAGAGACAACAGTTGTTAGTCCGTTGAGAATTTCTGTAATCGGGACCGGCTACCTGGGCGCGACCCACGCGGTCTGCATGGCAGAGCTCGGGTTCGAGGTCATCGGTGTTGATGTTGACCCAAACAAGATCGCGCGTCTCGCCGCTGGTGAAGTGCCCTTCTTCGAGCCGGGGCTGGAGGAGCTGCTCCGGAAGAACCTGGAGTCCGGCCGACTGTCATTCACGACCTCCCTCGCCGAAGCCGCCGCCGGAGCTGACGTCCACTTCATCTGTGTCGGGACACCGCAGCACCCCGGCTCGAACTCGGCGGACATGCGCTACGTCGACTCCGCTGTCAGCGGGCTGATCGCGGGCGGGCTTCGCCCCGGTTCGCTGGTCGTGGGCAAGTCCACGGTCCCGGCCGGAACCGCTGCCCGTCTCGCCGACTGGCTGGCCGCCGAGGCGCCCGGGGTCGAGCTCGCCTGGAACCCCGAGTTCCTGCGGGAAGGCTTCGCGGTCGACGACACCCTGCGCCCGGACCGGCTCGTCTTCGGCGTGACAGCCGACGGCACGGCCGAGGCGACGCTGCGCCGGGTCTACGGATCGGTACTCGAGGCCGGGACTCCCCTCGTCGTCGTCGACTACCCGACCGCCGAGCTCGTCAAGGTCGCGGCCAACGCCTTCCTCGCCACCAAGATCTCTTTCATCAACGCCATGGCCGAAGTCTGCGAGGTCACCGGGGCCGACGTCACCCACCTGGCCAAAGCCATCTCCTACGACACCCGGATCGGCGGCCGCTTCCTGCACGCCGGCCTCGGCTTCGGCGGCGGCTGCCTGCCCAAGGACATCCGTGCCTTCCAGGCGCGCGCGACCGAACTCGGCGCGGGCGAGTCGGTGAAGTTCCTGGCCGAAGTGGATGCCATCAACCTGCGGCGGCGCAGTCACACCGTCGCGCTCGCCACCAGGCTCCTGGGCGGTGACGTCACCGGCAAGAAGGTCGCGGTCCTCGGCGCGGCCTTCAAGCCCAACTCCGACGACATCCGTGACTCCCCGGCCCTCGCCGTGGCCAGCGCCCTGCGCCAGGCTGGCGCAACCGTCACGGTGCACGACCCGGCCGCCATCGAAAACGCCCGGCGCGCCTACCCTGATCTCACGTACGCCGACAGCGCCGTGGATGCCGCGACCGACGCGGACATCGTCCTGCACCTCACCGAATGGATGGAGTTCCGCGAGCTCGACCCGGCCGCGCTGACCGCGGTCGTCTCGGCCCGCGTCATCATCGACGGTCGTAACACCCTCAGCCCCGTCCAGTGGCGTGCCGCCGGGTGGGACTACCACGCGCTCGGCCGGCCGTAGGCTCGCTCCGCCCGAGCCCGCTTCGGCGGGCCTGTCGGCACCAGCCGGAGCACCCTGCGATGACCGCAACGGCGCTCCGGCCTGGCTGCCCGGCAG
>NZ_CAKJTR010000069.1:23697-25429 GCF_917627355.1 Protofrankia sp. Cj3
CCCCAGCCCCGCAATACCGCATCCCCCTGTTGCCGGTCGCGCGCATAAAAATCCCAGCTCGGCGTGCTGAGATCGCCGCCCAGCAGGCAGCCCCCGCGACCCGATATCCGATGAGTTCGCCGTACTGGTATAATTGGTAAAATAATTCCGGAATTAGAGCGCCCGGCAACAGGGACGTGGATCAAAGAGCGGGGTTGGGGTGCGTGCATCGCGAGACGGCGGAGGGATGCGCCGGAGGTATTGGGCGCCGACCGACGAGGCGGGGTATCCGGACATCACGCGGCGATGCCCGGAAAACGATAACGCGAGCCGCGCGCCCCAGCCCCGCAATACCGCATCCCCCATTACCAGCCACCCTTAATTGTGAGTTCAGTGGCGGACCGCCGGGGGTCGACAAATGAACGACAAGAACGGATTTTGCCAGCCTGGAACATCTGCTCCGCCAACCGGCCAGTCCGCTGACAGCACGATCGTTCTTCCGTCGGCACCGGCCCGGACCCGACGGGCCGTCCTCGGTTCGGCACTCGGTCTGCTGGGCGTGGCCGCGACAGGCTGCTCGAAACCCAAGCACCCCTTCGACCCGGCCAGCGAGACCCTCCCGCCAGACCCCTCAGTGACGCCGAGCGCGAGCGCGGCAGCGCGGTTCCTGGACACTGGCGCGGCGGACTTCTTCGGCAAGGGCCTCATTCCGCAGCAACGCGCGACTTTCGGCCTGGACCGGGCGCAGATACTGCCCTCCGACGACCCCCGCTTCCAGCAGATCGTCCGGGTCTCACTACCAGCGGGCGACACGTTCAACGATCCCAAGGCCCAGGTTTACAACGACGGCAACACCTACGGCGGCAGCCAGCTCTTCGTCGCCATGGAGGGCCGGCCGACCTTCGAAATGTACCTGCGCTATTATGTGCGCTTCCCACATGATTTCGATTTCAGAAAAGGGGGGAAGCTCCCCGGGTTCTACGGAGTCATCTACAACAAAGGAAACGATCAACGTACTGACTCCGACCGGAGCGGTTTCGCCAGCCGGTTCGCCTGGCGCAAGGAAGGCGAAGGGATCGTCTACTCGAACACCGCCCGCCCAGACGCACCGGTCAAAGTTTCCGGCAAGAAGTCATGGACATGGGAGCTTAACAAGTGGATCTGTGTCGAGCAGGGTGTCCGCATGAACTTCGAGACATTCTCTCAGGGGCTGCTGGACGTCTGGATCGACAACAAGGAAACCGTCAAAGAACACGGCTATAATCCACGTATTTCCGACAAGGTCCGCATCGGCGGCATCATGTTCTCGGCCGTGTACGGCGGCGGAGACCGGTCGTTCGCGCCCGAGACGGGCACCACCATCGACTTCGCCGCCTTCGCCATAGGTGAGCAGCGAGTGGGCCCGCTGCCCGAGGCCGCACGCTGACCAGGCTCTTTCAGAGCGCACGGCGTGCCGTAGCACTACACAGAGCGACAACCACGATAGAACCTCCTCCATCGGCATGTGAATGATCCATGGTCCTGGAGGTGTCATGTTCCCGGTCGGTGCGTTCCGCCCCGAGACGATCAAACTCACGGTTCGCGGAGTAAGAGCGCCCGGCAATAGGGGCGTGGATCAAGGAGCGGGGCTGGGGCGCGTACATCGCAAGGCGGAGGAGGGAGTCACCCTGGTCCTTGGGGTGTCGACCGACGACAACGCAGCGAGGTGCGTGCCCCAGCCCCGCGACGCCGCGTCCCTATTGCCGGGCGCTCT
>NZ_CAKJTR010000070.1:0-1176 GCF_917627355.1 Protofrankia sp. Cj3
GGGGGTTTTCCAGATCGGGCTACGTTGTGACCCCCACGAGTCGCGGTCTTCGTCGGCTGGAGACCGCCCCCGACGCGGGCGTCAAGCGTTGCAATCGTTGCGGGCGCGAAAGGTACGCCGGTAGGCGGCAGGCGGAACGCCGAAGGCGGTGCGGAAGTGCTGGCGCAGGGAGACGGTGGCGCCGAAGCCGGCGTGCTCAGCGACGCGGTCGATCGGCAGGTCGCTGCTTTCGAGCAGATGCTGAGCTCGTTGCAGCCGCTGCCCGGTCAGCCACTGGCCGGGGGTGAGGCCGACCTCTTGGCGGAACCGCCGGGTGAAGGTGCGGACGCTCATCCGCGCGTGGGCGGCCAGGTCGGGCAGGGATACCGGTTCCTGTAGGCGTTCGAGCGCCCAGGCACGGGTTGCGGCGGTGCTGGCCTCCCACGGTTCTGGGACAAGGTGTCCGATGTGCTGGGTCTGCCTCCCATCGGGCCAAGGTGACATGATCCAACGCCGAGCCAGCCGGGTGGCGACCTCGCTGCCGTGGTCGCGGCGGACCATGCGCAGATAGAGCTCGGCACCGGAGACGGCGGAGGTGAGCACGTCGCCGTCGTCGATGAAGGGCATGTCGGGGTCCATCTTCACGCGGGGAAACATGCGCTGGAAGCGGTCGATGTCTGGCCAGTGGATGCTGACCCGGCGGCCGTCGAGCAGGCCCGCGGCGGCCAGAATGAACGTCGCCGTGCGGATCGAGACCAGGCGTGCGCCGGCTGGGATGCGGGCGAGCGCGTCGGCTATCTCGTCACGCAGCCGCCCGTGTGGGATGACCGCATCGACTGGGTGGACGGCGGGGATCACGACGGTGTCCGCCTTCGCCAACGCCCCGGCTCTGTTGTTGGTAGTGGCAGCGGGCATGGGCTGGCCGCCAACGGTACAGACGGCCACCTCGTAGAGCGGTGTGCCGTCCGGCCGGGCGGCGTCGCCGAAGATCCCCACCGGGATGCTCGTCTCGAATGGGATTACGCGGTCCAAGGCGAGGACGGCGACACGATGCATGGCTGAATCCCATCTGGTAGCGACCTGTACCGCCCGTTTTCGATGAAGGGAAGCCCTATGGAGTGGGTGTGAGGAAAGACACGATCGGCCTTGTGGCATGTGCGGAAGGGCGGAACCTTCGGTCGGTGCGGGGGTGATAGG
>NZ_CAKJTR010000070.1:1845-2316 GCF_917627355.1 Protofrankia sp. Cj3
CCGGCCTGCGACGGCCTGCGATGGATCACAATCTCCGGAAGACGGTTGTGCGCGGGTTGAATGGCGGTGGTGGCATGGTTGAAGGGCTGGCCAACCCGAACGGCCGCCGGTGGCGAGTGGCTGACGGCCCCGCATCGACGTCTTCCTCCTGGCGCCCGGGAGATATGGGGTGGCTGGACCCCGGCGCCCTCGGCCTGTAGGCCCGATTGAGAGGCTCCGGCAATAGGACTGTCCGGCTCGCGCCGCCCGGTCGGCGCCTCGCGTCGTTGTTGTCGGTCGGCGCCCAACACAGGGCGCCTCCCTCCGCCGCCTCGCGATCCATCCGCCCGGGCGCCGCTCCCTGATCGAACGCCCTATTGCCGGAGCCTCTTAGCTCGTACCGATGGCGGTGCGTATCCCACACGATTGATATCAGCTTTTCGGTCGATTTTGTCGAGATTCAGGAGATCGCAATTTTGTACCCTTAGAGCG
>NZ_CAKJTR010000070.1:2757-23796 GCF_917627355.1 Protofrankia sp. Cj3
CGCTCTTAATTCAAGCTTTGAGATCATTCAAACTGTCGGTGTGCTGACGGTCGACGGGGCGAAAATTTGGTCGAGCCGAGCTGCGAGTGGCGGCTGAGAGGCGTCGCCGGGCAGCTCGAGACGGGTCCGACGGCGGAAGGGTAACCGAAATATGGCTCGAGAGGGTACGGGCGCCACCGTCGACGGATCGACGGCGGCACCGCACGGGTCCGTCGGCAACGGCGTCGGGGCCGCCCCGCCCGGGTTATGGTTTGGGGTGCTCGGGCCGCTGGAGGTCCGCCGGAACGGCGAACTCCTGCCGCTGCGGAGCGCGCGGGAACGGGCGCTGCTCGGTTTGCTGCTGTCCGAGCATAACCGGGTCCTGTCGGTGTCGCGGCTGGTGGACGGGGTGTGGGGGGCGGAGCCGCCGCTGACGGCGGAGAAGACGCTGCAGGGCTATATTTCCCGGCTGCGCCGGCTGTTGGAACCAGACAGCCCACGGGCTGGCTGGCGCATCCTGATCACCTCACCGCCCGGCTACAGCCTCCGGGCCGGCACGGCGGCCCTGGACGCGGCCGTGTTCGAACAGCTCGCCGGGCAGGCGCGGCAGGCACTGGCGGCCGGTGCCCCCGAACTCGCGCTCGCCCGCCTCCGGCGTGCGCTGGGGCTATGGCGGGGGGAGGCATACGAGAACCTCGACGACGCCGAGTTCGTGGTAAGCGAGCGGGACCGGCTGGCGGAGCTGCGGCTCGCCGCCGTGGCCGACCGCATCGACGGCGAACTGGCGCTCGGTCATGCCTCGGCCTTGGTCAGCGAGCTGCAGCGGCTGGTGGCCGAGTACCCGTTGCGGGAGCGGTTACGAGGCCAGCTGATAGTCGCGCTGTACGAATCAGGGCGGCAGGCGGAGGCGCTGGATGCCTACCGCGCGGCCCGGACCCGGAGCGTGGACGAAATCGGGGTGGAGCCCGGCCCGCAGCTGCGGGCGCTGGAAGCGGCCATCCTCGCCGAACAGCCCAGCCTGCGCCCGGACGCGGTGCGTCCGCAGGAGCTGCCGGCCAGGCTGGACGCGGACCGGAACCCGCTGGTCGGGCGGGAGGGGGAACTGCGTCACCTTGAATTGGCGTGGGGGCGTGCCCTCGACGGCTCGGGCGGGGTCGTGATCGTCGAGGGCGCACCGGGGATGGGCGCCAGCCGGCTGGTGGCAGAGTTCGCACGCCGGGTGGGCAGCCGGGGCGCCGCGGTCGTCCTTGGCCCAGTGGACGCCCAGATGCTCGTGGGAACCACGGCGGAGCATCCGGTGCTGGTCGTCCTCGACGACCCGCCGGGGGCGGACCCAGCTGAGTTGCAGCGGCTGGCGGCCGCAGCCGTGCGGCTATCGGTACTCGTCGTCGCCGTCACCGGACCCGTCGGCGACCGGACGGAAGAAAAAGAGACGGACCGCCCGCCCGGTGCGGCCGAAGCCGGCTCTCAGGAGGTACTGCGGCTCGGTCCACTCGGGCTGGAGCAGGTCAGGACGATTGTGGCCGGCTATGTGACTGACGAGGAACTCGCGGAGGCAGCCAAAGCGGTGGCCGCGTCCTCCGGCGGCGTCCCCGCGCGGGTACACGAACATGCGGCCGGCTGGGCGGATACCCGGGGCGGGGAGCGGGTCGGCCGGAGCGCCGCGTGGCTGGTCAGCGGTCGGCGGGAGCTGGGCGCGGCCGAGCACGCGATGGTCGCCGACGTCCTCTACCTGCAGCGAGCGAGGCTCCGCCGCCGCGCTGCGGCACCTGATGGCTCCACCGCACCGGAGAGGCCCGCCGACCTAGCCGGCGGGAGGGCTGCCGTCCTGTGCCCGTACAAGGGGCTGGCACGTTTCGAGGAGTCCGACGCCCCGTACTTCTTCGGCCGGGAACGGCTGGTGGCCCAGCTGGTGGCCCGCTGTGTGGCCGCGCCGCTGCTGACAGTGGTGGGCCCGTCGGGCGGCGGGAAGTCGTCGCTGGTGCGGGCTGGGCTGGTGCCGGCGCTGCGTTCGGGCGTGCTACCCGGCAGCGAGCGGTGGCGGATCCGGCTGCTGCGAGCCGGCACGGTCGACCCGGCCGCAATCGACGTCGATAGCGGTGGGAACGAGCTCCTCGTTCTGGACCAGTTCGAGGAGGCGTTCACCACCTGGGCGCGGGAGAGCCGGGAGGAGTTCATCGACGTGTTGGCCGGTGCGCTCGAGCGGGGCGACGGCCGCCTGCGCGCCGTCCTCACGGTCCGCGCCGACTACTACGGCCACTTCGCCCGCCACCCGGCGCTCGCCCACCTCATCGGTGGCAACCATGTACTTATCGGCCCGATGACGATAAGCGAGCTACGGCGGGCGATCTCCGAACCCGCCCACGTCGCCGGACTCGAGCTCGAGGAGGGGTTCACCGACACGGTCCTGGCCGATGTCCGCCACGAGCCGGGGGCGCTGCCGTTGCTGTCCACCGCGTTGCTCGCCACCTGGGAGCGCCGCGACGGCCGAGTGCTGCGCACCGCGGCCTACCGCGAAGCCGGTGGGATGGCAGGGGCGATCACCCGGCTCGCCGACGGCGTCTACGACTCACTCGACACCGAGGGCCAGGCGACTGCCCGGAAGGTGTTTCTCCGGCTCGCTACCCCCGGCGAGGGCGCCGCCGATGACCTGCGCCGCCGGGCGCCGCGGGCCGAGCTGGCCGGCGGTGGGCCAGAGGACGCCGTGCTCGCCGCCCTGGTCGAGCGGCGGCTGGTCACCGCCGACGGCGACACGGTGGAGGTTGCCCATGAGGCGCTGTTGCGGGAGTGGCCCCGGCTGCGGGCCTGGTTGGAAGCCGACCGCGACGGCCGGCGGGTGCACCGCCACCTCACCGAGGCCGCCGGCGCCTGGGCCGCGGCCGGCCGCGACCCGGCCGACCTCTACCGCGGCGCCCGTCTCGACGCTGCCCAGGAGTGGGCCACCGCCCACCTCGGGGACGCCAACCTGTTGGAGCGCGCCTTCCTGGACGCCTCCGCCGCCGTACAGGAACGCGCGCTGCACCACGCCCGGCGCAGCGCCCGGCGGCTGCGGGTGCTGGCCGCCGTGCTGGCCGGGCTGCTGGTGATCGCGTTGACCAGCGTCGGCGTGGCGGTCATGCAGCGCGGCGCGGCCAACCAGCAGGCACAGATGGCCCGCGGGGCCACCCGGTCGGCGCAGGGCAGCAGGCTGGCGACGCTGGCCGCCGGCCTCGACACCGACCAGGTCGACCTGGCGCTGCTGCTCGGCGTGGAGGGCTACCGGCTCGCCCCTTCCCGGGACACCGAAGGCGGTCTGGTGACCGCGCTCGTCCACACCCCGGCCAACCTCGATCAGATCATCCGGTTCGGCGCCCCCGGCCTGCTGCCGATCGTGCCCCCGTCGGTGAGTCGGGACGGGCAGCTGCTCGCCGTCCCGGGGCGAGACGGCACGGTCACCGTGTGGGACCTGACCGCCGGCCGAGTCCAGCGCACGCTGCACTGGCCCACCGGCCGCCAGCTCGCCGTCTTCAGCGCGGACGCCACGATGCTCGCTGTCGGCGGGAACGACGGGACCATCGTCGTCTGGGACGTCATGCGCGGCGAACAGGTCGGGGCACCCATCCGGGCCGGGGACGGCCTCGCCTACGGGCAGTTCGACCCGGACAACCCGTCCCGGCTGTTCGCGGTCGACAACAGCGGGCGGATCGTCCTGTGGGACCGCTCTGTTCCCGACGCGCCCCGACAGGTCGGGCCACCGCTGCAGGTCCCGATGAAACCCGGCGATATCCCGCTTGTCGTGATCAACGCGGACGGGAGCCGGCTCGCCGGGGTAGGGACCGGTGGCTCATCGACGCGGGTGTGGGACGCTCATACCGGACAGTTCCTGCGGGAGCTGCCCGGACGCCTCGGCTTCTTCGGCCCCGACGGCGTCACACTGCCAACCGCCCTCGGTGACCATGTGATGCTGTGGGACGTCGACACCGGGCAGCTGCGTCAGGCACCGCTGACCGGCTTCACCAGGGCTGGCGCCGGCGCTGTGATCAGCAGCGACGGCCGGCGCCTGGTCGCCAACGACGAGGAGACCGATCTCACCCGGGTGTTCGACCTGCCGTCGGGCCGGCTGGCCGCCACATTCTCCCGGCCTGGGATCGTCCCGGTCGCCTTCCTGCCCGGCGGACGGCTGCTCACCAGCAGCGTGGCCGAGGCCGACATCTGGCGCCAGGACGCCGCCACATCACCGCTCGGCCGGACCCTGGACGGCCATGACGGCCGCGTCGTGGCCGCGTTCATCCCCGGCGGCACCGAGATCGCAACCCAGGGCATTGACGACCGGCGGGTCCTGCTGTGGGATGCGGGCACCGGCCGCCTCGAGGGGCCGCTGCTCGACGGCGCCGTCGAGGCCCCCGCCGCGTTCAGCCCGGACGGCACCCTGCTCGCCGCACCGGGCCGGGACGGTACGGTCCGGCTCTGGGGCCAACGGCGGCGTGATGATGGCACAGCCGCCCCGCCGGAGTCCCACATCCCCGTGTCGTGGGAGCGGGCCGGCGGCGCCGAACTGGCGGTGCTTGCCGGCACCGGGCCGGCAGCGCGCGCCGACGCCGTCGCGTGGAGCCCGGCCGGGCGCCGGGTCGCCGTGGCCGCCGGCGGTTCGGTCCTGCTCTGGGATATCGGTGACCCGCAGCGGCCCCGCCTGGTGGGGCAGTCGGCCACGGCGGCCACACCAAGCCCAGGCGCGCCGGGCGCGCCGGACGCGCTGCGCCTCGTCTTCAGCCACGACGGGCGCTGGCTCGCCGCCGAGGACGTCCCAGGCCGCACCATCAGCCTGTTCGACGCCGCCACCGGCCGGACGGTGTGGTCGCAGCGGCTCGAGCTGGACGCGGTCGGCCCTCCGGCGGTGGTGTTCTCACCGGACGGCACGACACTGGCGGTCGGCTACGGGACGGTACCGGCCGGCGTCGTCGAGTTCCGCGCTGTCGAAACCGGGGCCGTGCGGCGCAGGCTGCCGACGCCGAGTCTCGGTGGGGTCGAGTTCCTCCGTGGCGGCCGGGTCGTGATGACGACGAGTACCGTCAACGGGCGCGGCATTGCACAGCTGTGGGACACCACCACCCTCGCGCCGATAGGCGAGCCCCTGCCACTGCCGCATGACGCGTACTCACTCTCGCGCAGCCCGGACGGCACCATCGCGCTGGCCGGCACCTCCGGAGGAACCGTTCAGATCTGGGACGTCGGCATCGAGGGCTGGGTGGCCACCGCCTGCCGTATCGCGGGGCGCAACCTCACTCAGGTGGAGTGGCGTAGCTACCTCCCCGGCGAGCCTTACCAGCGCACCTGTCCCCAATGGCCGGCAGGCTCGTGAGATCGAAATCTCATCGTGCCACGCCCCCGGCGGAAACCGCGGATTTAGGCGAAATCTCGGAATCAGCATATTCCCTGGCGGCATCGAGCACACGCCGATGGGCGTTTTCGGTACCCACTGAGATCCGCACGCCGTGTTCGGGATAAGATCTGATCTTCACTCCCGCTTTCAACACCGACGCGGCGAAACGCTCCGACGACGTACCCAGTGGAATCCAGACGAAGTTTCCGTACGAAGGTGTGGGTGCGAGGCCACAGGCGCCCAGGCCCGTGTGGAGATCCGTACGCAGCCGTCGCACCAGGTCAATCCTGGTGGCCAGCTCTTTCTTCTGCTCCAACGAGACCACCGCCGCGTTCTCGGCGATGCGGGTGACAGAGAACGGGATGACCGTCTTACGGGCAAGGCGCGCGATGTCCGATGCGGCGAAGGCGTAGCCGGCACGCAGCCCCGCGAGCCCGTGGGCCTTGGAGAACGTCCGCAGCAGGACGACTCTCGGGCACTCGCGGACGATGTCGAGGTCGCGCGGATCGTCTTCCTCGCTGAACTCCATGTATGCCTGGTCAAGGATAGCTACCACATGGGGCGGAAGGCTGTCGAGGAACCAACGAAGAGTGCGCCGGGTTATGCGGCAGCCCGTGGGATTGTGGGGGGAACACAGGATGACCGCACGGGTACGTGAATTCACGCTTGCCAGCAGTTCCGGCAGATCGTGCTCGCCGGTGGAGGTCAGCGGAACCGGTACGCCCCTGGCACCCGCCACTGCGATCAGCAGGGGATAGGCGTCGAAGCCAGGCCAGGCGTAGAGCACCTCGTCGTGACGGCCGCACAGGACAAGGAGAAGCTGCTGCAGCACCCCGGCGCTGCCCGGTCCGACCGTGATCTCCTCTGCATCAGCACCGAAGTATCGGGCGAGGCCGTGCCGCAGCAAGCGTGCGGTGGGGTCCGGATATAGATTGATCTTTTTGTTGCTCTGACACAGCGCTTCCGCCACCGCCGGCAGCGGAGGCAGCATGAGTTCGTTGTTCGACAGATCCAGGATCTCCTCGTCGTCATCCACCGGTGCGTCCGTGGAGCGGTAGGCGGAGAACCTGTCGAGCTCACAAATCCGGGCAGCCGGGCGATGGACAGGACTCGTTGCCATGAGCCTCCTTCTCGGTAGCTCGTTACTTCGTGAAAGCGTGTATTGCGTCACTCGGCACAGAGCGAGAGACAATCACTCGTCACCGGTTGCGGCCACGCGGCGAAACTGCGCAGGCCGTAGAGCAGGGGAGTACCCGTGGTTTGATAGATCATGTTTACCACCCCGAGCACCACAGCGTGATCGCCGACCCGTAGGATGCCGCTGACCTGACATTCCGCCATGGCGAATGCGTCCTCGACCAGCCAGGGCAAACCAGACCACGACTGTTTCCAGGTCACCCGTGCGAAGCGGTCGGGGTCGGGGCCCGAGAACACCTCCGCGGCATGTTGCCCACCCTCGTGCAGAAGGTTGATGGTAAAGCTGCCGTGGGACGTTACCGCCTGCAGCGTGGCGCTGCCGATCCGCAGGCAGACCAGCAGCGTCGGTGGATCCAAGGTGGCGCTAGTGATCGACGAGCACGTCATGCCCCGTGGCTGTTTTTCGGTGTCGAGGCTGGCGACCACCGCGATACCGGTGGGAAAGGCGCTCATCAGGTCGCGGTAGCGCTGCTGGCGTGTCCCGCTGGTCATGAGACACCGTGCAGCTGGCGCAGCAGATCGTAGGTGGACGGCAGTGAAGCCACCATGTCTGTCTGCTTCCGCTTGATGTCGGCGAACAGCAGCTCGGCCCGGGCGAGCGACTCGGGCTTGTAGGCGAGGGCGGGTAGCGGGGAGCGGGGCAGCATACCGAGTCCCGTAAATATGCAATAATAACTGCCGTTGGTCCAGAAATTGCGGAACTCGGCTTCGAAGTTGCCATAATAGTTTCCTTCATCGGTGATCGGCAGGTTCACCGGCAGCCCGGCCCGGTAGGTCTCGACCTTCTCCTTGATGCCGTCGGCAAGCCGCAGTTTCTTGTTCGCCGCCCAGAACGGCGTGTCCACGCGCGGCGAGAAGAAGTAATGTGCCTGGAGGAAGTCCCGCGTGTCGTCGAACATCTCCTCGATCTCGCGATTGAACCGGTCGATGAGCACCCTGTCGAAGTTCCGGTCGGGGAAGTGCTTGGCCAGCATGTGTATGGCCGCATAGATGAAGTAGATGCCGCTGGACTCCAGCGGCTCGACGAAGCAGGAGGACAGGCCGACGCTGACGCAGTTGCGCACCCAGGCCCTGCGGTTGCGGCCGACCCTGAAGCGGATGTGGTTGAACGTGGTCTGGTCAGGGTCGAGCCCCCACAGCCGCGCGAAGTCCACGGTGGCCTCGTCGCGGCTGGCGAAGCTACTGGAATAAACGTAGCCGCTGCCGAACCTGCCCAGCATGGGGATCTTCCACGTCCATCCAGCCGGCATGGCGATCGAGGAGGTGTAGGGCTCGATGCCGTTCGCCTCGTCGTCGTGCGGCACGGCTGTGGCCACCGCGCTGTCGCAGAGCAGGTGGTCACTCATGTCGATGAACGGCTCGCCCATCGCCTGATTGATCAAAAGTCCGCGGAATCCGGAGCAGTCGACGAACAGATCACCCTCAAGGAGCTGCCCCGACGCGGTGCGCAGCGCGGTGATGAAGCCCCGCTCGTCCGTCAGCACCTCGGTCATCTCGTCCTCGACATGCTCGACCGCCTGCTTAGTCACTGCGAAGTTGCGCAGGAACCTGGCGACAAGCTGGGCGTCGAAGTGCCAGGCGTAGGTGGTCGCCCGACGCATGTCGAGCCAGCGCGGGGCCTTCTTGGCGTCCATGATCGCGGTGTCGGTGAAGCAGGCGTAGTCATAGGGCTCGTTGGTCTCGCCCCGCAGCCTCTTGGCCGCCCAGTAGTGGGAGAGCGGGATCTGGTCGGCGGACGCCAGCAGGCCGAACGGGTGGTGGAAGGCGTCCACGTGGCCATAGCCGCACCGCGGCTGCGGGCTGCCCTCCCCGGGGGTGCGCCAGTTGATGAACTTCACGGCCATCTTGTAGCTGGCGTTACACTCGCGCATCCACTCTTCCTCGGCGATACCGAGGTAGTCGAAGAAAGCGCGCTGGAGGTTGGGGATGGTGGCTTCTCCGACACCGATCCGTGGAATGCTCGGGGCCTCCAGCACCACGATCTTCACCGTGTTCTGAAGCGCTTTGCCGAGGTAGGCTGCGGTCATCCAGCCAGCGGTACCCCCGCCGAGGATCACAACCGTCTTGATGCGGCTGTCCATGGTGTCTCCCTGATCAGATGGGGATGTGATTGGTTCGGACGGGATCCGAGCGCATGCGCCGGTGGCCTACGTGCCCACACCGGCAGCGCTGGCATCGGTAGGTGAATAGATGAATAGGTGAATAGGTGGCAGGTGGACGATCGATCAGCTGTGAATCGCAACGGCCTGGGCGCGGCGAGCCGGAATGACGATCTCAAACGCGCTCTCAGGCCGAGAGCAAATTCCTGGAACGCAGCTCGGCGATGACCGCGTCGGTCAGGCCCGCGGCGTGGGCTTCCGGCAGGGTCAGAGATGTCGGGATGCTTTGCTCAAAACTGAAGACGTTATGGGGATCGTACCGACGTTTCACATCCATCAGCCGGGGAAGTCTGTCCCCGTAGTAGGCGTGCAGCCAGTTGGCCAGATCGCGGTCCGGGCTGTTGACGTAGGCGCCGCCCGTCATGAACGGGAGCATCTCGTCGCGGATGCCACACAGCCAGTCGAGATGCTCACGATCGGACTCCGCGTCGTCCCAGTGCCCGAGATACTCCACGCAGATGGACGCGTTTCGGTGCGCGAATGCCGAATGTTCCGGCGGAACGTCACCCAGCACCGCGCCGCCGAGTCCGTAGAACCCCGTCCTGACTCCGGCGGGCGCAGTCCTGTGCCAGCGATCGAGGATTTTCATGGCGTATGAGTCGAGCGGTCTCGCGGCGAGCGCGGGGACGAATTTTGCCCGTATCGACGGAACCCGCTGAGTCCACGTGCCCACACTGTCCATGTAAGGCACGGTGCGCATGGAAGTCTCGCGCGGCGGATGTGCGTCGACCAACGGCTTGATGATTGATTTCAGCTCGTCGGCCGAGCCTTCGAACAGCCCGGTCGTCATGGCCATTCCGGCAGACCTGGGGAACAGGTTGAACCTGACGTTCACGCGCTCGTCCGCTCGAAGGATCCAGCGCTGCCATTCATCGAGTACCGCGATGCCGTCGTCCCAGTCCCATTTCATCGTAAACAGCGTCACCTCGGAAATAGGCCGCATCTTGAACGTATAGGAGGTGACGATCCCGAAATTCCCGCCGCCGCCGCCCCGCGAGGCCCACAGCAGGTCTGCGTGGTTCGTCTCGTCGACCGCCAGGATCCTGCCCCGCGCATCGACCACGGTGAGACCGACAAGGCTGTCGATGAGCAGGCCCCGCGACCGCACGAGCATCCCGATCCCGCCACCGAGGACGTGACCACCGATCCGGATGTCTGGGCAGACTCCCGCCGGGATCGTGCCGCCGACAGACCACAGAGCCGCGTATACCTCGCCCAGGAGGACACCGGGGCCGATGACAGCCCGGCTCCGGTCGTTGTTCACGGCCACAGACCCCAGCCTTGACACGTCGATCACGATGCCGTTGTCGAGGGTGCAGAAGCCCTCGACGTTGTGGCCACCGGAACGGATACGGAAGGGGATGCCATGGTCGCGCACATAACATAATGCGGCTGCTGTCTCTTCGGCGTCCCGTGGGTATACGACAGCCTGGGGCCGGCAGTCGAAACGCTTGTTCCAGATGCTGCGCGCCGTGTCGTACCTCGTGTCGGATGGCGTCACCACAAGACCAATGGTGTCAGGATAGGTTCCCATATTGCCTCCGCATTCGGCTGAATTCGACATGCTGGCGCCCTGGTTCAGGCTGGCGCCTTGGTTCGGCTGGCGCCGCTATGGCCCTATGCGAAGAACCTGATGGGCATCTTCGCGGCCTTCGCGCCCTCGGATACGGGCGGACGCCACGCGCCGTACGTGTGCGTGACGCCACCCTCCCGGCTCTCCAGATAGCAGATGATGTTAAGCGGCCAGCCAGCGTTTCGGAAAAGGTACTCATCCATACGGCTGGGATTCTCGCTCAGGTTTTCCGTGCCCCGTTCGTGCGGCGGCCCCACCCGGTGCCAGTCAGGATGCATATGGACTGACCCGAGCATCTCGAGTCCGTTGTCCTCGAATTCACGCACGACCTTCAGGAGCTGGCGCGAGTCACACCAGAATCCCCTCTCGCCATCATCGTACTGCTTTCCGAACTTGGGGGCGATGTTCTTCTTGAACTCCTCCATCGGCACCGAGTCAACGGCTCGGACATTGTCGGCGAAAGCGATCCTTCGAAGCACCATCGCGTCGCCTTCCACAGTTCCACCGAGAAGCCCGAAACTGTTGGGGCGGTGCAGGCGTGAACCGCCCGCGGCCACCGACTCAAGACCAAGACGATACTCCCCTATAGCATCCTCGATGAAAGATGCGAACACCTCCGGCTCGGCGACCACCACCTCGACGTCATCAAAGACTCCAGCACAATTTCCCGGCAACATCCGGGTTTCTGGCATGACGGTGCTCCTCTCCGAGAGAGTGTGTTTCCCAGTGCCTGGACTCCGGCGGGCGCGTTGTCAGACGAGCCCGCCGTTGGCGTGGATGACCTGCCCGTTGACCCAGCCGCCCTGTTCGCCAACGAGAAACTCCACCACCTTGGCGATGTCCTGCGGACGTCCAATCCTGCCGAGCGGAATCTGCCGGGCCAAAGCTTCGATGGCATCCGGGGACCTGCCGCGCAGCAAGAGCTCAGTGCCGGTGGGACCGGGGGCGACGGCGTTGACCGTGATGTTCCGCCCCGCCAGCTCTTTGGCGAGTTGACGTGTCAGCACCTCGACCGCGACCTTGCACGCGTTGTAGACCGCCTGCCCCGGCGCACCCAGGGCGGCAGCCGAGCTGGAGAAGGTAATGATGCGTCCGCCAGGCCGCACCCGGGTTGATGCGGCCCGCAGCATGTTGAACGTGCCGCGAAAATTGACATCCACAACACGACGGAAGCTCTCGTCATCGGTGTCGGCCAAGGGGCCTCGCCGGTCGGCGTGCGCCCCCGCACAGCTGACCACGATGTCCACACCGCCGTACGCCTTCTCCGCCGCCGCGAACAGCTGGTCGACATCGTCTGGCTCGCTGATGTCGCCGCGAACCGCCAGCGCTCGTCCGGCCCCGGTCCCGACGATCTCAGCAACCAGCTTGTCAGCGGATACAGTGTCCTCGACGAAACCGACGACCACGTCGAAGTCGTCGGCGAGCCGTCGGGAGATCCGCGCACCGATCCCGCGGGTGCCGCCTGCCACAATCGCGACCCTGCGCGTTACGTCGGCCGTCACTGTGCCGATTCCGGATTCAGCCGGATCTCACTGAGCGCTGCCTGGCCTCGCTCAGACCAGCGGGACTCTTCGGCACCGTCGAAACGCCGTCCGTATGCCTTAAGGAATTTGATGCGATCGGGTACAGGATCGTCGACGCGATTCAAGAAAGGCAGGTCGGAGTCGACCATATACCGGATGGCGAGCAGCGGAATCGGGCTGCGCAGCGGCCGGAACGCGGGGTTGTGCAGCCCACCCTGCTCACTCCGCGGATGAAACCTGCCAATCATGAGACCTGATTCGACGAACTGCGCTTTCAATCTGCGGTGCGTTTCGTCCACCATGGTAGGCGCGTCCTCATCGCTCACATCGGGCAGGATCACCAGGATCGCCTTGTCCATGGCCTCCGGTCCGGACCGCGGTTCCATACGCAGGAAGACGTCCTGGTACTCGGCGATCTCCTGATCGATCGCGGCTGCCGGGCGGTTCTCCGTACGCACGACCACGAAACTGATCCTGTTCATGGACATGGCACGCGGGACAAAGGGACACACCGAGCCGCTGCGGCCGAGTTCGGGATGCGGTCGACACAGGAATTCTTCGCACCAGTTGGCGATGCGTTCGATAAACGGTTGATCCCTTGCTGCCCGGGCCGGGTCATCCGGTCGGTGAAGTGCGGAATCCTCAGCTGTGGTATTCACCTTCGACTTCCCCTCGAATCACCATGCAACGTGGAGATTTGCAATGGAATGGGTCATCATGTCCGGTTTCCAGATCACCTCGTCTGCGGGTACCGCCAAACGCAGATTCGGCATGGTACGGGCGAGCACGGCGAACCCCTCTTGCAGCTGCACACGCGCGAGATGGGCGCCGATGCAGTAGTGCGGCCCCTTCCCGAAAGCCAGGTGCCCGTTGTCTGTTCGATGAATGTCGAACGTGTCCGGGTCCTGGAACTTGGTGGAGTCACCATGAGCCGAGGAGATCAGCGGCATGACTCCTTCGCCCGCGCGCACACATCCGGACGGGAGCTCGACATCTTCCATGGCGAGACGGAGGAAGCCCACATCGGCCGGAAAGTCGTGCCGGAGAATCTCCTCGACCGCTAGGGGGACCAGGCTCGGGTCCGCCACGAGCTCCTCGTACTGCTCACGGTGGCGCAGCAAAGTGAACGCTCCGCGCCCGATGGTTGTCATAGTGGTCTCGTAGCCGGCCAGCAGGAGCGAGCGGGTGACGTCGCACAGCTCCGCCCCGCTCATGCGATCGTCACCGTCACTTGCCTCGATCATGGCGTCCAGCAGGTCCGTGCCTGGCTCACGACGGTGACGCTCGATGAGCGCGGTCAAGTAGGCGAAAAACTCGTCGCGCCCTCGTCCGCGCTCGGCCACGCTGTCCGGGCCGATGCGCATGGCCACAGCCGACCAGTAACGGAACTGGTCGAGATCGCTGTCGGCGACTCCGAGTATTTCAGCGATCACCATAAGCGGGAGCGGTTCCGCGAATGCCGTCATCAGATCGGCGGGTGGCGAGGCTGCCAGCATGCTGTCGGCGAGGTCCTGCGCGATCTTCCGGATGCGCGTCCGCCATCCTTCGGCACTGCGCGCGGAGAACGCGCGGCTGAGAATGCGACGTACCCGTGTGTGCCGTGGCGGATCCAGGTTGATCAGAGTATCGCGGTCGTCGGACATGTCCGCACCGGGCTGTAGCCGGGGCGCCCCAGGCCTGCTCAGGTCCCGGCTGAATCGTGGATCGGTGAGCACGGCCTCGACGTCGTCAAAGCGCACCGCAAGCCGCACGACGTCACCACTTGGCAGTTCAACCTGCCCCAGCGGATCGTTCTCACGGCGCCACATGCAGCTCGGCGGACGCTTACCGAGCGGCTCTTCCGGGAAGGGAAAGGATTCAGGTGGCACGACACTCAGCTTTCGAACGTGAGGAGGGGGACGTCCCAGAGCTCGCTGTGCACCGGACGGCGCATCTCGGGCGCGAGGACCTCGGTGACGAGCATTTCAGTGAGGTACTGAACCTTGGCGGATATGAGGTGGCTCGAGTACGCCAGCGCCGAGTGCTGCTTCAGACCAACCGTGACATGGACGTGCGGCACGGTCTCGTTCTTTTCGGGCGCGTAGGAGAAAGTGCCGGATCCAACGGCTTCGACCTTCTCCAGATAGACAGGAAGACGCACCGGCGCTGCCGGGTCCTCGACCCGCTGGCACGTTCCCGCGATCTCGGTCTCGGCGAAGGCGGCGAGGAACATCGGAATGTATCCCTGCCGGACATCGTTCTCCCGGCAGAAATCCGCCAACGCCTGGAAGAAATCTTCTCCGTGATCGAAATTGACGCCAAACGACCTTCCGGTCTTCAGTTCATGCGTACGCATATAGAAACCACTCCAATCGGACAGGTGACGGCGGGTGGTGTGGGCTCCCCGAACAGGGCGCATTGCAGGATCGCAAGGAAAAACTGGAGGTGGAATTTCCCGATTCGGCGGCATGCGATGAACCGGCGATGTGGCTACCCGTGCTGCGGCGCGGGTAGCGGGGCTCGTCACACATCGACGCGGAGCGCCTGGGATTCCAGCCAGGCGTTCAGGTCCAGCACCATCTCCAGGCTGACGCGTGTGACGGTACTCGACGTCGCCTCGGCTGGTGTCGCGAGCAGCGCTTCGACAGCCTTCTGGTCCAGCAGTGGCAGCACCGGGGCGCTCCCGTGGGCGATCAGTTCGGTGAGAGTGCCACGCAAAGCGAGCCCGTATGCGGGGTCCTGTGTAGCGGGGTACGGGCTCTTGCGTCTCTCCAGGATCGACTGCGGCAACAGATCCGAGACCGCGGCGCGCAGCAGGCTTTTCTCCCGCCCGTCGAAGGTCTTGAACGACCAGGGAACGTTGAAGAGGTACTCCACCAGTCGATGGTCACAGAATGGCACACGAACTTCCAGGCCATGGGCCATGCTCAGTCGATCCTTGCGGTCGAGCAGCATGTTCACAAAACGGGTCAGGTGGAAATAGGAGATCTCCCTCATCCGCCGTTCACGGGAGTCCGCCCGGGATACATGAGGCACCTCTGTCAGTGCCTCGTGGTACCTGTCGCGCTCGTAGGAGAGAATATCGAGCTGCTTACGTAGCCTCGGGTCGAAGAGGTCGTCGGGACGCTGCTTCTGCATCATGACGACAAGCCAGGGGAACGTGGGGGCTTCCACCACTTTCGGCAGGTGGAACCAGGCGTATCCGCCGAACACCTCATCGGCTGACTCCCCTGACAGCGCGACGGTCGAGTGACCGCGGATCGCTCGGAACAGCATGTACAGCGAGGTGTTCATGTCCCCGCTGAGCTGTGGATACTCCCACGCGTGCATCACACTGGAGCGCAATCGTGGATCGGTGAGCTCGGCGGTGTCGAGTATGATATCGGTGTGTTCGGGGCGCAGGTACCGCACGGCGTCCTGTACGAACGGCCCGTCGGGGGAACCGCGCATCTCATCGGGCTGAAAGTGGTCGCCGTACCCGGCGAAGTCGACCGAGAATGAACGGATGTCCCCGTGCTTGAGGGCCAGCGCGGTGATCGCGCTGGAGTCGAGGCCACCCGACAACAGACTGCACAACGGCACATCCGCCACCAGCTGCCGTTCCACGATGTCCTCGAGAAGTTCGCGCACCACGCGTATGGTCGTGTGGAGATCGTCGGTGTGCTCGTGGGCTTGGAGCGCCCAGTATCGCCACTTGCGCAGGCCCTCCCGCCTGAACCGCAGCAGTTGCCCGGGCCTGAGTTCGTGCATGCCCTTATAGATTGACAACTCGGGCGTCTGGGCGATGGTGAATACCTCGCGCAGGCCGTCGGCGTCCACCACCCGATCGACCCGCGGATGCGCCAGGATAGCCTTCGGTTCCGACCCGAAGAGCAGCCCGCCACCCGGTAGCGGGTAGTAGAAGAGCGGCTTGACACCCATCCTGTCGCGGACAAGCAGGAGTTCCTCGCTTCGGGAGTCCCACAGGGCGAACGCGTAGATGCCGTTCAACCTCTCGGCAATGCCCTCGCCCCACTCCAGATAACCGCGTAGCACGACCTCGGTGTCGCTGTGGGTACGAAAATGATGCCCCTTCGACTCCAGCTGCGTCCGTAACTCGCGGAAGTTGTACACCTCGCCGCTATAGGTGAGGACTGCCATGTCCTCTGCGGCCATGGGCTGATGGCCGCCCGCAATGTCGATGACCGCCAACCGCCGGTGGCACAACGCCGCGTGCGGACTTAACCAAATCCCTGTGTCGTCGGGTCCCCGCAAGGCCATGGTCGCGGTCATGGCGGACACCGTAGTCCGTTCCCTGGTCAGATCCCGGTCAAAATCTACCCAGCCTGCGATGCCGCACATACAGTTTTCCATTCGTCAGTTCGTTCGAACCGTCCCCATCATTCCCGCATGCTCGGGCCCAGCGGCACATCATGGGGAGCCTGTGCCCGCTGGCCTGCCACCGCTCGGGTGTGTTCCCGCCGCCGGAAACTGCCAGGACAAGCATGAGGCCGCCACGTCCGGGACCGAGCCGGCCAGTTACCGCACGTAACTCAATGCTGGTACCACACCGGCCACCGGCTCATCCCGGGACCATGGGCTCGGCGCTCGCACCCGGCGAAGATGCGGCGCCGCCGCTGCCCACGCCGCATCTTCCGCCTCGTGCGTTGCCCGTATCCACCCCACAAGGATTTCTCATCGCCCGCGGCCTGGAAAGGAGGATATAGGTCAATATGCGATAGGATCTGGCCATGCGTGAGGTCGCGGTTCTCTCCTGGACCGCATGATCCCGTTCGAGGCGAGCATCCCGGCGGGAATCTTCGGCGACGCAGCCCCACCGGGCGGCACTCCGTTCCACGAAGGAACTGAAGAAGCGGGGCAAGCAGCCGGGTGCGGACGGGCTGACGCTGGCGTGCCGGGAGGATCCGGACCGGGTTGAGCAGCACTTTCCCGTCGGGGTATATCGGGGTATATGGCCACGGTGCGGCGCTGGCCGGGGTGGCGGACCGCGGGTCCGCTGGCACCTCGACGATCAAGGCGATCGCGGTGACCGGCGCCGACCTGCTCATCCGGGTCACGGGTAACCGGCGGCTACCGGTGCTACGGACATTGCCCGACGGGTCGTGGATCTCGCGGATCGGCCCGGTCGAATTCCGGGTGATCCGCTGGGAGGTCACGGTGACCACCACCAGGGACCACGGCGGGAGGCTGGGCCGGCATCTGGCGATTTTTCCTAGATTATCACTATTGTAATGAGATCTTCGAGGCCGGCCAGGTCAGCGGAGTTGCGGGTATAAAGGCTGGCTCCGTGTGCGTGCGCCGTTGCCGCGATCAACAGGTCCATCGTCCGCGCCCGTGGCTGGCGGCCGATTTCGGCCACTCGGGCGGCCAGCCGTCCATAACTGTCGGCGACGGCGTCGTCGACCGGGAGCGGGTCGAATCTTCGTTGGAGTGCGCTGAGTCTGGCGAGTCGGTTCGCGCGGGCCTCGGGTGTCTTGGCGACGAGAACACCGAACTGGAGTTCGGCGATACTGATGACGCTGACGGCCAGCTCGCCAGGGATCGGGAGGACGTCCGTGGCCACCAGTACGCTTGTGTCGAGGACACCCCGATTCATCGATCTTCCCAAGGGTCCGTCACGGTGTTGTCCACGAGTGCGCGATCGGCGGGCCAGTCGGCGTCGGCCGGCAGGGCGATGACCTCGGCGAGATCGTCCCAACGCCGCCACGCGCGTGGGGCCACTGGGCCTAGAACGGCTGCTGGTCGGCCGGAGACCGTGATGGTCAGTCGCTCGCCGGCCTGGGCCCGTCTCACCAGCTCGCTTGCGTTCTGCCGCACCTCACGCAGTCCTATCTCGTCCACGCTCCCAGGATAGCACTTGTGCTACTCGGGTCCGGTCGTCCGCTCGAGGCCGCTGACCTGGCCGTCATGGAGATGGTGAGGAGCCGCGGCGTGCCCGCGATAACCGCGGATCGCTTGAGGAGATCGTGCGCAGGGGCCCGCGGGAGCCCACGCGGAGATCTCCGCCCGCTCGTTGTTTGTCCAAAATGAGCTGCTATTTAGAGCGCCCGAGGACAGGGCGTTCGGCCAGTGGGCGGCTCATCCGCGCCCGCTCCGGCAAGAGCGCCCGGCAACAGGGGCGTGGATCAGGGAGCGGGGCTGGGGCGCGCCTCTCGTCGCATCGCTTCCCATCGATCGCCGCGCGATGCACGGGTGCCCCTGCTCGTCGGTGACACCCCAAGGGCCAGGGTGATTCCCTGTGCTTCTCGCGTCGCACGCACTCCAGCCCCATTTCTTGATCCACTTTCCTGTAGTCGGGCGTCCTGGCTGGATCTCTGGACGGATTTCCAAGCGAACATTGTGATGTAAATCACTTCTCTACTTATTGACTCGACAATGTTCTTTTACCGAAAGTGTTGGATATGCTCGCTTCTCCGCGTCTGACGTGTCGGCGCTGCGTCGATTTCGGGCGGAGCGCGAGCGCTCGCTGTCGCTGATCCGTCAGTCCACCAGGCTCGGGAGTCCCGCGCCCCAGCAGGCCGCGCGTGCCGGGGCGCGGCAGGCCGGCCATCGCCGGGTAGATCTGCTTCACCAGCTGGCCCACCAGTCGCGCGACCCGGTCGTACATCGAACGAAACATCTTTCCGCACTCCCCGGGCGGCCCGACCGCCGCGCGCGGCGGGTACCGCCCGGGGCACCTTTCCACTCGCCGCTCGAACGAGGAACGAAAGGCCGGAGAATGCCGCCGTCGATCGCACCGCTGACCTGTCACGGCCGACGCCGCGGCATCGCCGCCACGGATACGGATCACTGACGGGCCGGCGGTGGCGTGCATGCCTGTCCGAGGCCCCATCCCGTTGTCGGTGCTCGACCTCGCGCCCTCGACCTCTGGGTCGAGCGCCGCTGAGGCATTACGCAACACGATCGACCTTGCCCGGCACGCGGAGCGTTTCGGCTATGCCCGGTACTGGCTCGCCGAACACCATCTGACTCTGGGTGTCGTCTCCGCCGCGCCTGCCGTGCTGATCGCCTTGGTTGCCGACGCCACCCAGACGATCCGCGTCGGGTCCGGTGCGGTGCAGACCGGATACCACACGCCGGTCATCGTCGCGGAACAGTTCGGGACCGTCGCGCACATCCATCCCGGGCGTATCGACCTCGGTCTCGGTCGGTCGGGCGTGGGCAGGTTGATCGAACGGGCGAACCGGTCGGCCGCCGAGTCGTCGCCGCGAGGCGGTACGACCGCCAGGCCTTCCGTGATCGACGGCCTGCTGATCCCGGCGCCAGCGAAAATCGTGTTCGATCCCGGTCGGCTTCAGCGGCAGCTGGATGTGGTCGGCCATCGCGACGATGCGGCCGAGCGCTACGGACAG
This sequence comes from Protofrankia sp. Cj3, assembly GCF_917627355.1. Classification (NCBI taxonomy): domain Bacteria; kingdom Bacillati; phylum Actinomycetota; class Actinomycetes; order Frankiales; family Frankiaceae; genus Protofrankia; species Protofrankia sp. Cj3. The sequence continues at coordinate 21,879 of NZ_CAKJTR010000070.1, forward strand.
GACGTCCGGGACATTCAGGCGTTCATCCGCGGCGACTACCGCACACCGGACGGGACGCACCTGCGGTCGCCGGCCGCTGAGGACGCCGATGCGCAGCTGTGGATCCTTGCCGCGAGCGCTGGCGACAGTGCGCGGACCGCGGGCGAACTGGGGCTGCCGCTGGCCGCGAACTACCACATCGTCCCGTCCACCGTGCTCGACACCGTCGTGGCCTATCGGGCCGCGTTCCGGCCGTCGGCGACGTTGCGGGAACCACGGGTCATGGTCTCCGCGGATGTCGTTGTCGCAGGCGATGACGCAACCGCCCGCCGATTGGCAAGCGGGTACGGCCCGTGGGTGGCGAACATCCGCTCCGGCGAAGGCGCCGCCTACCCCACGCCTGCCGAGGCGGCGGCCTACCCATGGACCGACCAGGAGCGTGCGCTGGTCGCCGATCGGCTCGACACCCAGTTCGTCGGCTCGCCCGCGACCGTTGTGCGGGGGCTGCGCATACTGCGCGATGCCACCGGAGCCGACGAGTTGCTCATCACCACGATCACCCACGACCACGCCGACCGGGTGCGGTCCTATGAGCTGCTCGCCCAGGCATGGGCACGGCCCGACTGACGGCCTACCTGTGCCCCTGTGCCCCTGTGCCCCTGTGCCCGAAGCCAGCCCCGCACGGTCATTGTCCCGGCGGATTCCCACCGGTCAGGGCAGGACCCAGTCAGAGCAGGAAGAGACCCGATGACCACATCGTCCGAACTGCACCTCGCCGTTGCGCTTGACGGCGCGGGTTGGCATCCCGCGGCGTGGCGGGAACCGGATGCCCGGGCCGACGAGCTGTTCACCGCCCGCTATTGGGTCGACCTGGTGCAGGAGGCCGAACGCGGCCTGCTCGATTTTGTGACGATCGAGGACTCGTTGGCGTGGCAGTCCTCGCGTTACCACGGCCCGGACGGCCGCACGGACCAGGTCCGCGGACGCCTCGACGCGGTTCTGGTCGCCGCCCGGGTCGCCCCGCGGACCAGCCGCATCGGGCTCGTACCGACCGTGCGGGTCACCCATACCGAGCCGTTCCACATCGCCACAGCGATCGCCACCCTCGACTATGTCAGCACCGGCCGTGCCGGCTCGCGCATCCAGGTCAGCGCGGCCCAGGCCGAGGCGGCTCATGTCGGCCGGCGCGATATCCCCGCGTTCCGGTTCGCGGACCGGGATGCGCCCCAAGTCGCCGAGCTGATCCGGGATCTGTTTGACGAGGCCGCCGACTACGTTGAGGTGGTCCGCAGGCTGTGGGACAGCTGGGAGGACGACGCTGAGATCCGCGACGCGGCAACCGGGCGGTTCATCGACCGCGACAAGCTGCACCATATCGACTTCGCGGGGAGATGGTTCAAGGTCCGCGGTCCGTCGATCACGCCGCGCCCGCCGCAGGGCCAGCCGTTGGTCACCGTACTCGCGCATGCCGCCGTCGCCTACCGGCTCGCTGCGCGGGCAGCCGATGTCGTGTACGTGACCCCGCATGATGCCGGCCAGGCACGCGCGATCGATCAGGAGGTCCGCGCGGAACAGGCTGCCGCCGGCCGTGAGGATGAGCCGTTGCACGTTTTCGGCGACCTTGTCGTCTTCCTCGACGTCGATGCGGGGCAGGCGGCCGAGAGAAAGGCGCGGCTGGATTCCCTCGCCGGTACCGGGTACAGCTCGGACGCGCGTGTTTTCACCGGTACGCCAGTCGAGCTGGCCGATCTGCTGCAGGAGTGGCAGCAGGCCGGCCTGACCGGTTTCCGGCTGCGTCCAGCCGCCATCCCGCATGACTCCGAAGCGATCACCCGTGGGCTTGTGCCGGAGCTGGCGCGCCGCGGAGCCTTCCGTAGCGAGTACGAGGCGGGCACGCTGCGCGGCCTGCTTGGTCTACGCCGCCCCGCCAGCCGCTACG
>NZ_CAKJTR010000070.1:24185-25314 GCF_917627355.1 Protofrankia sp. Cj3
CCTTCAAGGATTCCAGAGGACCCCAGATGGGCAGACCACGCAAGCGGATCCACCTGGCCGCGCACTTCCCGGGCGTGAACAACACGACCGTGTGGAGCGACCGGCGGTCGGGCAGCCACATCGAGTTCAGCTCATTCGTGCATTTCGCGCGGACCGCGGAACGGGCGAAGTTCGACTTCCTCTTTCTGGCCGAAGGACTGCGCCTGCGTGAGCAGGCCGGCCGCCTCTACGACCTGGACGTGGTCGGCCGCCCGGACACGTTCACGGTGCTCGCCGCGCTGGCCGCCGTCACCGACCGGCTCGGGCTCGCCGGCACGATCAACTCCACGTTCAATGAGCCCTACGAGGTCGCCCGGCAGTTCGCCAGCCTCGACCATCTCTCCGGTGGCCGGGCCGCGTGGAACGTCGTCACCTCCTGGGACGCGTTCACCGGTGAAAACTTCCGCCGCGGCGGCTTTCTGCGCGAAGAGCAGCGCTATGAACGAGCCGAGCAGTTCCTGCGGACGGCGTGGGAACTGTTTGACTCCTGGCGCGACGACGCGATTGCCGCGGACAAGGAATCGGGAATCTTCGTCACCGACGCGTCGGCGGGTACGTTCGAGCATCACGGCGGCCATTTCGACATTGCCGGCCAGTTCAATGTTCCCCGCAGCCCGCAGGGCCGGCCGGTGATCTTCCAGGCCGGCGATTCGAACGAAGGCCGTGAATTTGCCGCGGCGACGGCCGACGCCATCTTCAGCCGGCACAGCACCGTTGCGGCCGGCAAGGCGTTCTACACCGACGTCAAGGGACGGCTGGCCCGCTACGGCCGGCCACCGCAGGCGCTGCTCGTGTTGCCAGCAGCCACCTTCGTCCTCGGCGACACCGACGCCGACGCCCACGAACAGGCCGCCATCGTCCGCCAGCAGCAGGTCAGCGGGCAGACCGCGATCCGGCTCCTTGAGCAGCTGTGGAACCGTGACCTGAGCTCCTATGACCCGGACGGCCCACTGCCCGAGATCGACCCCAAGCCGGGCGAGAACACTGTCGCACGGGGCCGCGCCAGCGTACGGATGTTCTCCGATCAGCAGGCGGTCGCCGCACAGTGGCGTGCACTCGCTGAAGCGAAGAAACTCTCCATCCGCGAGCT
>NZ_CAKJTR010000071.1:0-17248 GCF_917627355.1 Protofrankia sp. Cj3
AGCGCCAGCCACGGGCTGAACACCTCGAACGAGCCGAAGCGGCGCGTACGCAGCACCGCGGACCGCAGGTAGATCGGTGTGTCGGTGTACCTGCGGGCGCGGTCCGCCCGGCACAGCACGAGCGCGACCCCGCCTTCCCCTGGCGAGCAGAACATGTACTGCGTCAGCGGATGGCTCAGCATGGCTGACGCCAGGATCTCCTCTTCGGTGAGTGGGGTGCGCCGCCACGCGTGCGGGTTCAGCGAGCCGTTGTGATAGGCCTTGGCCGCCACTTTCGCCAGCACCGACGTGCTGATGCCGTGGGTGTGCAGGTAGCGTTGTGCCTTCATGGCGAAGAACTGGGTGGTCAGCATGAGCCCGGTCTCGCCGTACCAGCCTCCGAGGCCGACTGCGGCGGGGTCGGTGTCGAACGCGCCCCGCGGATGCTTGTCAAAGCCGATCACCATGCCGAGCTCGTACGCGCCCGACCGGATGGTGCTGTCGGCACTGATCAGGGCGCTGCCACCCGTCGCGCACCCGTTGGACACGTTGATGAACGGGATACCGGTCAGCCCCAGCTCCGAGACGAGCGAGTCCGCGTCCCCCGCCGCGTGGCTGCCGCCGAAGGCGAACTGGATGTCAGTCCATTCCAGGCCCGCGTCCGCCAGCGCCGCCCGAGCCGCGCAGGCTCCCTGCGCCCGTCCGCTGACCCCTTCGTGCCGTCCGAACGGGTGGATCCCGATGCCCACGACGGCGACGTCCACGGCATACTCCTCTGTGGTTACTGGTGGCTGATTTTCACTGCGGGTCAGGCGGAGCGCACCGGGGCGAACGCGTAGGTGAGGACCTGGGTGCCGTCGTCGTCCGTCCGCAACGGCACCAGGACCAGCTCCATCGGATCCCCGATCCGCAGCCGCCGCGGGTCGTTCTCAGTCAGGCGGGCCTCGACGATGACCGCACCGGGCAGCTCCACGTATCCCACGCCGTAGGGGGTGAAGTCCGCCGGGCCGGCATAGGGGGATTTGGGACGGAAACCTTGCACGGTGAAGGACCACAGCGTGCCGCGGCGGGGAAGGACGCGGTCCGCCATGTCCATCCGGGCGCACCTCGGGCACGACCGCTGGCGGGGAAAGGTCGTCGTCCCGCAGGACCGGCAGCCGCTGGCGACGAGGCTCGGCCCGTCATCGCCTTCGACGAACAGGCCGTCGTCCACCGGCCGTGTCCTTGTCACAGGTCCGCCTCCCCGCCGTCGAGCAGCTGCCGGGTGTGTTCGCCCAGGCGCGGCGCCCGTGTCGGCGCCACGGCCGGGAAGGACGAGAACCGGTAGGGGCTCATCGGGACCGGCGCGCTGACGCCGTCGTCGAGCTCGATTGTGGCGAAGAAGGCCCTCGCCCGCAGGTGCTCGTCGTCGAGGACGTCCTCGGGGGCGTTGACCGGCCCGATCGGCAGTCCCCGCCGCTGCCCCTCGTGGTAGGCCGTGGCGGAGTCCAGCAGGAGGAACAGGCATTCGATGAGTTCCTGGATGTGCGCGAAGTTCCGCTGGCGGTGGGCCAGGCCGCGGTAGGCGGCATCGGTCAGGTCCGCGGCCACGCCGACGCTTTCCATCCAGGAGACCAGCGCATCCCAGGGCTTCTGGTCGGCGAGGATGAGCGCGAAGTACACCCACCGGTCGTCCGCGCAGCGGAACAGCGCCGGCTGGGTCGGCACGGGTTGCGCGTGCCGGCAGGTCTGGCGTCGCACGAGGACGCGTGGGTAGAACCAGTACGGGTTCGCCAGCTCCCCGCTGACGGCGAGGGACTCGTGCATGGACACGTCCACCAGCTGCCCGGCGCCGGTGCGCTGCCGGTCGAGCAGGGCCAGCAGCAGGCCGCAGTGCGCGAAGCTCGCCGCGGTGTGGTAGCCCTGGTTGCCGCCGGGCCGGATGGGCGGGATGGTGTGGTCGTCGTAGCCGCAGCTCGCCAGCGGGCCGCCAGCGGCCAGGCCGACCAGGTCGGACGTGCGGTAGTCCGCCCACGGGCCGTCCAGCCCGAACGGGGTGACCGACAGGATGACCAGCCGTGGGTATTCGGCCAACAGTCGGGAGTAGTCAAGGCCGGCCGCGGCGATCTCGCTCGGCCGCAGGGTGACGAGCAGGACATCCGCGCCGGCGAGCAGGCGGTGTAACGACGCCCGGCCCGATTCCGGTCCGTCAAGGACGACGCTGCGCTTACCGAGGTTGTAGTACCAGAATGTCAGGCTTGTGTCGGCGCTGACGACACCGCGGGCGAAGGGGCCGGCCTGGCGCGTCGGTGACCCCTGGGGTGGCTCGACCTTGACGACGTCGGCACCCAGCTCCGCGAGCAGTTTCCCGGTGTGCTCACCGGCGGGGTCACCGGCCCACTCGACGACCGTCAGCCCCGAGTAGGGGAGCGCGGGGGAGCCGGCCGCCGCGGGCGGGGAAGCGGGGGGCACGTCAGATCACACCCGCCGCGGCGAGGCCAGCCATCTCGTCGGCGGACAGGCCGAGGAGCTCGGTGAAGACGTAGGCGTTGTCCTCGCCGAGCAGGGGAGCCGACCGCCAGTTGTCCTGCTCGATATGGGAGAAGGCCACCGGCGTTCCCTCGAAGCGCGCCGGGCCGATCACCGGGTGGTCCAGCTCGAAGAAGATGCCACGATGGGCGAGCTGCGGGTCGATCTCGTTGAGGTCGCGCGCGTCCTGGACGGCACCGGCGCAGACGCCGTTGTCCTGCAGGAGCGTCATGATTTCGTGTGGCGATCGCTGCTGTGTCCATGCGCTCAGGTGGGCGTCGAGCGCGTCGGAGTGGGCAAACCGGCTCTGCTGGCTGGCGAAACGTGGGTCCGCGGCCCAGCCGGGGCTGCCGAGGACGGTCACCAGGCGCTGCCAGTCGGCGTCGTCGAAGACCGCGACGGCCACCCACCGGTCCGCACCGGCACAGGGGTACACCCCGTGCGGGGCGGCTGGCGGATGCTCCAGCCGGTTCCCCAGGGGGAAGCCCGGCCGGCGGGTCGGCCGCGCGTTCACGGTGACGTCGAGCAGGTCGGGACCGAGCAGGCAGACGCCGGCCTCCACGGCGGAGACATCGATTTCCGTGCCCTTCCCCGTCGCGTTGCGATGCAGGACCGCCATGAGCAGAGCCGCGCTGTTGCAGTAGGCGGCCTGGTTGTCCATGTAGGACAGGCCCCATCCCGAAGGCTCCCGGCCGGGCAGGCCGCTGATGAAGGACAGCCCGCTGACCGCCTGCACCACCGGCCCGTAGCTGCGGTAGGAGTGGTGCGGGCCGCTCTGGCCGAAACCGCTCATGTGGGCGTAGATGACCTCGGGGCACAGCGCCCGCAACCGTTCGTAGGTCAGGTTCCAGCGGTCCATGACGCCGGGGGCGAAATTCTCCGTCACCACACTGCTTGCCGCGATGAGCCGCTCCGCCAGCTCCCGGCCTTCGGCTGAGCGCATATTGATCGTTACGCCGAGCTTGTTGCGGTTGTAGTTGTTGAACAGCCCGCCCTTGTCCGGATCGGGATGCGGATCCTCCTCCCCGAAGGAACGGGGATCATTCTTGTAGAACGGCAGCCGACGTGGCATGTCGAGGCGGGTCCGGTCTTCGATTTTGATGACTTCGGCGCCGAAGTCCGCGAGCATGCGGGTGGCGACGGAGCCGACGCCCATCCAGCAGAAGTCGGCTATGCGGATACCGGTCAGCGGCCCGCGGCGGGCCCGGGGCCTCCGTTGCCGCGTCTGCCGCGTCGAGTCCCGCGTCGGCGACTGCTGAGTGTCCACCGTGCCGCCTCCCTGGGGTCGGATGCGCAGCCAACTGTATTTCTCATGATGAAACGCCGCAAGCCCCTGATCGCGCCATGTCCGCCCCGCTGCCGGCGGGCCGGGCCGGGGTGACTCTTGTGGCTTTTCATCATGACGAATATCGTGCCAATCCGATATGGATCGATCACGTGCCGGTGCGGCCCCACGGCCCCGCGGGTGTGCGGGCGGGGCGGACCGGGTTGGGAGGAGCCAGCAGTGACTGGTAGCCGGGAATGGCACCTGGTCCGCCGTCCCACCGGGTGGCCGACGGACGACGACGTGGCCTTGGTGGAGGTTGACGTACCCGGCCCCGGGCCGGGCGAACTCCTCGTGCGCAACACCGCGATGTCGGTGGAGCCGTATATGCGCGGCCGGATGAGCGAGGCGGTCTCCTACACCGAGCCCTACGCGCTCGGCGCGCCGATGCTGGGACACGCGGTCGGCACGGTGATCGCGTCCGGTGAGCCTGGCATCCCGGCCGGCCGGTCCGTGGTCCACCAGGCGGGATGGCGGGAGTACGCGCTGGTCCCCGCCGCGGCCGCCGAACCCGTCGACACGGACGCTTTTCCCGCCTCCACCTACCTCGGCGCCCTGGGCATCACGGGCATGACCGCCTATGTCGGGCTGTCGCACGTCGCCGCGTGCAAGCCCGGGGAAACCGTGTTCGTCTCGGCCGCGGCCGGCGCGGTGGGTGCCACCGCCGGCCAGATCGCCAAAGCCATGGGCTGCCGAGTGATCGGCAGCGCGGGCGCTGAGGCGAAGGTTCGTTTCCTCACCGAGGAGCTCGGATATGACGCGGCGTTCAACTACCGTGACTCGCCCGTGCGGGCGTCGCTCGCCGTGGCGCTGACGGAGGTGGGCGCGGACGGCCTGGACGTCTACTTCGACAACGTCGGGGGAGAGCAGCTGGAAGCCGCGATCCGGGTCATGCGCCCGTTCGGCCGCATCGCGCTCTGCGGGGCGATCTCCACCTACAACGCGACCGAACCCGTGCCCGGTCCGCGCAACCTGCTGCTGATGATCTGGCGCCGGCTGCGGATGACAGGCTTCCTCGTCAGCGATCATGCTGACCAGCACGCCGCTTTCACCGGTGACATGTCGCGCTGGCTGCGGGCGGGCGCGGTCCGCAGCGTCGAGACGGCTGTCCACGGCGGTGTCGAGGCCGCCTGGCCGGCGTTCCTGGCGATGCTGCGCGGTGACAACGTCGGGAAGATGATCGTCCATTTCGGCTCGTCCGCGGTCGGTGACGTGGATCACTGATCGCTCTTGACAAGACTAGTTCGTTATAAGGAATCTGTCCCCAGCCTCGGCCGCGGCCGTCGACGGGGGGTGGGACGCGCGGCCGGAAGCGACACACCGGAACGGGGCACCAGGCGGGTGGCCCCACCGTGGGTACCGGGCTGCTCCGGGGCGGGGCCCGGCACAGCGGCCCAGCGTGGCCCGCTCGCACCGCGACCGGGTTTCACCATCTCAGGAGGAGAACGGATGACAATCGTGAGGACGTTCGAAGACGTCCGCGACCGCGTCAACATCAGTGACACGCTCTGCCGCTACTGCTCCACGGTCGACCAGAAGGACTTCGTCGGCTTACGCGCGGTCTTCGCCGAGGACGCCCGGATGCGTTTCTGTCTGGGCGGTACGTGGAACGAGTGGGTCGAGGGCGCCGACGCCATCGTGGCGTGGATCGACAAGATGACCGCGGACCGCGGTTTCCAGCACCACCTGCTGTCCGTCTACCACGTCGACATCGAGGGCGACCAGGCCTCGACACTTGCCTACCTCACGTCCCACCAGGTCGCCGCCGACGATCCCGACCAGGTCATGCAGATGTCCAGCCGTTACCGCAACCGACTGCGCCGGGACGGCGAGGGCTGGCTCATCACCCAGATCGAGCTCGAGGTCGGCTGGATCGAGATCCGGGCCTTCGACCAGAGCCAGGCGATCGGCTGATGCCGGCGTCCACACCGGCATCTATGGCGGGCGGCATGCCACCTGCCGGCAGCTGCCCGGTGATCAACTATGACATCATGTCCCCGCGGCCGGTGCTGACCGCCGTCCGGGAGATGGCGGAGCTGCGCGAGGCCGCCCCCGTCTGCTGGAACAGCTTCGGGACCGGTTTTTGGATGCTCACCCGTTACGAGGAGTGCCGGGAGGCGTATCAGGCCCCCGAGATCTTCGGTAGTGATTCGGTGATCGTCCTGGACCCGAACCCTGGCTACCGCTGGATTCCGACGAATGTCGCCCCGCCCGAGCACAGCCGGTACCGCCAGATCCTCAACCGGCCCTTCTCACCCCGCACGGTCGCGGGTATGGCCCCCCGGATGCGCGAACTGTGCAACCAGACCATCGACACCTTTGTCGGCAGGGGCGGCTGCGAGTTCGTGGCCGACTTCGCGGCGGTGTACCCGACCCGGGTCTTCTTGTCGATCATGGGTCTGCCCGCGGCCGACGACATGCTGTTCGTCGACTGGGTGGACACGATCTTCGACGCCTTCAGCGATCCCGCGGGCCAGGCCCGGACGATGGCGGCGATGGGCGCGATGACGGAGTACTTCGTCAGGGTGGTCGCGGACCGGCGGGCGGCCCCGCGTGATCCGGCGGCGGATTTCGTCAGCTACCTCATGACGGAACGCTACGAGGATCGGCCATTGCGCGACGACGAGATCCTGCAGATGTGCGTCGTGCTCGTCCTTGCCGGTCTGGACACCGTCAAGAGCCAGCTGAGCTACTCCTTCCACCATCTCGCGACGACACCGGAGCACCGGCGGCGGGTGGCGACCGACCCGGCCGTGGTGCCCACGGCGGTGGAGGAGTTCCTGCGGGCCTTCCCGATCATTCAGGACGGCCGCAAGGTCACCCGCGACGTGGAGTTCCACGGCTGCCCGATGAAGAAGGGGGACATGGTGCTGCTGACGCTGGGCGCGGCCATGCGCGACCCCCGGTCCTTCCCGGATCCCGAGCGGGTCGATCTCGACCGTACGGCCAACCGGCACATCTCCTTCGCGGCCGGGCCGCACCGGTGCCTCGGCTCCCATCTCGCTCGGGCCGAGATGGCCGTCGCCCTGCGGGAGTGGCACCGGCGTATCCCGGACTACCGGCTCGCCTCCGCCGAGCCGGTGCTCGAGCGCGGTGGCGCGGCCGGGCTGGTCGCGCTGCCGCTTGCCTGGGAGCGGTCATGACTGCCGAGCCGACGACCGAGGAGGAGCGCGCCGTGGAGATCATGATTGATCCCGCCCGCTGCACCGGGCACGGCCGCTGCTATTCGCTGGCTCCGGACGTGTTCGACGCCGATGACGATGGCTTCTCCCAGCCACGAGGCGTTGCCTTCGCCGCGGCCGCCGACCGGGCGCAGGCGGCGTGGCTCGGTGCCCGCTCGTGCCCGGAGGAAGCGATCACGGTCATGGCCGTCGAGCGGACCGGCGAAAGCCGCGACCTTGCTGAATTTCCTCATAAGAAATAATGTTCGTCACATCAGGGCGCTCATAGGCCGGGGCGACCGCCATGCCCTCGGTGCCCCGGCAGGTGCCCCCGAGAACGGTGAAGGGAACGGTGTCATGGCCGAGGCGTCGGTGATCGACGGCATCAGGGTGATCGACACGGATACCCATGTGATCGAACCCGCTGATCTGTGGACGTCGCGGATCTCCACGGCGAAGTGGGGTGACCTGGTCCCGCACGTCCGCTGGGACGACGACCGCCAGGAGGAGGCGTGGTACTTCGGCGACGCGCGCCTGTCGGCCACGGCGGGCGGGGCGATGGCCGGCTGGGGCGAGTTCCCGCCGAAGCACCCCCGCCGGCTCGCCGACGTCGACCCGGCGCTGTGGAACGCCCCCGACCGGCTGCGCAGAATGGACGAGTACGGGATCTGGGCCCAGGTGCTCTACCCCAACGTGGCGGGGTTTGGCACCGGGAGGTTCCTCGGGCTCAAGGACCCCGAGCTGATGCTGCGCTGCATCCAGGCGTACAACGACTACCAGACCGACTGGGCGAGCGCGGACCCGCGTCGCCTGCTGCCGATGGCGGCGCTGCCCTTCTGGGACCTGGCGGCGAGCGTGGCCGAGATCGAGCGGACGGTCGCGATGGGGCACAAAGGTGTGATCATGGCCCAGGAGACCGAGTTCTTCGGCCTGCCGCTGCTCGGTGATCCCCACTGGGACCCGATCTGGGCGACCGCCCAGGACCTCGGCGTCCCGGTCAACTTCCACATCGCCTCAGGTGACCTCTCGCTGATCGAGAAGAACGTCCCCGGTAACGGGATGCACGCGAACTACGCCTCGGTCGGGGTCTCCTTCTTCATGGGCAACGCCCGGGCCATCGCGACCGTCATCTGCGCCGGGATCTGCCACCGCTTCCCGCGGCTGAACTTCGTCTCGGTCGAGAGCGGCATCGGCTGGCTCCCGTACGCCCTGGCCGCCCTGGACTGGCAGTGGCGCAACTGCGGTGTCCCGCTCGAACACCCCGAGTACGACCTGCTGCCCAGCGAGTACTTCCAGCGCCAGATCTTCGGCTGCTTCTGGTTCGAGCGCGAGACCGCCCGGCAGGCGATCGAACTCCTCGGTCCCGACAACTTCCTCTACGAGACCGACTTCCCGCACCCGACGAGCATGTCGCCTGGTCCGGCGAGCGCGGCGGTCCGACCGGACCTGTTCATCGCGGCGGCGTTCGCGGACCTGCCCGGCGATGTGTCCCACAAAATTCTGCACGACAACGCGGCCCGTATCTACCACCTGGACTGACCTGAGAGCGTGTGTGAGATCGGGCTTGCGATCAGTGAGCCGGAATGACGATCTCACACACGCTCTGAAGCCCACGACAGCGGTGCGGTGCTGGCGATGCGGATGGAGATGGCTGATTGCTGTTGGTCACGAGTGTTTGACCTTCTCCTGTAGTCAACAGTGTTGACGACCCACGCCCGCGATTTGATCTTTAATGTTGACCGTTCCTTGTGCGCGAGCTGGCCAGCCTGCTTTGCTGGCAAAAAATCGATGATTGTCAGCTGGATCCGCGACAGCTCGCCTTGCGGGCGACGCGAGCCGGCGTGACGGAGGTGCACGTGCCCGTTGATTTTGATCACGGCCCGGTGGTCGACGATCTCACCCGGCGTACCGCCGAATTTGTGCGGACCGTCGTCATGCCCGAGGAGGAACGCTTCGGGGGCGTTGCCGCGCGCGGCGGCGACGCGATGCGCGCACGGCTCCAGCAGGCAGCCAAGGATGCGGGGATCTTCGCCCCGCACGTACCGGCGCTGTACGGCGGGCACGGCCTGGACATGCGCGGCCGGGCGCCCGTGTTCGAGGAGGCGGGCTACTCGCTGTTCGGCCCGCTGGCGCTGAACATCGCCGCTCCCGACGAGGGCAACATGCACCTGCTCGAGGTCATCGCGACGGCCGGGCAGAAGGAGCGCTACCTGCGGCCGTTGGCAACCGGTGCGGTGCGTTCCTGCTTCGCGATGACGGAGCCCGCGCCCGGAGCGGGGTCGGATCCGACCGCGCTGACCACACGCGCGGTGAAGGACGCGGGCGGTTGGCGGATCGACGGCCGCAAGTGGTTCATCAGCGGCGCGGACGGCGCCGGATACGCGATCTGCATGGCCCGCACCTCGGGCGAGCCGGGGCAGCGCGGCGGGGCGACGATGTTCCTCGTCGACGCGGGCAACCCTGGCATGAAGATCGTCCGTCATATCGAGACCCTGGACGAAAGCCTGTACGGCGGCCATTGCGAGGTGCTGTTCGACGGCTGCATGGTAGCGCACGAGGCTGTGCTCGGCGAGGTGGACAAGGGCTTCGACTACGCCCAGGTCCGCCTCGGCCCGGCCCGGACGACCCACTGCATGCGTTGGCTGGGTATTGCCCGGCGGGCCCAGGACATCGCCGTGGCCAGGGCCGCGGACCGGCGGCTGTTCGGTTCCCGGCTGGCGGAGCTGGGCATGGCTCAGGCGATGATCGCGGATAACGAGATCGACATCGCCGCGTCCCGTGGGCTGATCATGCAGGCCTGCTGGGAGCTCGACCAGGGCCGTTCCGGAGCCCAGTCGACCGCGATCGCGAAGACCTTCACCGCCGAGGCCGTGTGGCGGGTCGTCGACCGCTCGCTGCAGATCTGCGGCTCTCTCGGTATCTCCGGGGATGTGCTGTTGTCGCGCTTCCTGCGCGAGGTGCGTCCCTTCCGCATCTATGACGGACCGTCGGAGACCCATCGCTGGGCGATCGCCCGCCGGGTGGTCCGTCGGCACCATGACAGCCGTCCAGACGCACCATGACGGCTGGTAGCGCCAACCTGTTTCCGGTTGTTGTCCGTGGGCTGCCTGGCCGGATGGTTAACACGAACGGTAACCAACTTGCGGCGAAATTCGCGGAAAATTAGGCCTTGCGGTCACAGGGCGTAGTTCGCTACCGTGGCCGGGCTCTCAGTAGCACCGGGCCGGACGCCGAGTTCTGCCCTCGGCCCGGTGTCCCCTCCTCACCATCGCCAGGGCAGAAGCGGGGGACCCAGGTCCCGCCGGGCGTCGTTGCCACTACGACGTCCTTGGGGTGAAGCCGGCCGCACATCCCGTGCGTGCCGACCGGGCTTCCCGGCCCGAACCCGACAGCTAACCTCGCAGGCGTACGGGAAGGATCATCGTTGCCTGCAGATCAGGCGTGCTCAGATCCGGCCGACACGATTATTTCCCGCCGCGGTCGTCACCGTGCGCAGCCGGTCAAGCCCAGTTTTGGCCGTCGCTCCGCGCGCGCCGTGGTTGCCGCCGCGGCTACCGGTACCGTTGCCCTGACCGCTTTGTCAGCCCCGGCGCTGGCAAACGACACCGGGGCCGACAGCCCGACCGATGCGCCCCAGGCCACCGCCGCCGTGCCGGCCTGGGCCGGTGACACCACCGCCGCGGGAGCCCCCGGGACAGCCCCCGCGGAGCCCGGTCCGGCCACGGGCGCCACGGGCGCCACGGGGGCGGAGGAACCAGCACGTGGGCTGGCGGGACAGCAGGACCAGAACAGCGCGTCAACGCAGCAGGACAGCGCGTCGCTGTCCGCCGGGAGCCTCGGCGAGAAGGTTGTCTACCTGGCATCGAAGCAGGCGGGTAAACCGTATGCGTGGGGCGCGCAGGGCCCGAACTCCTTCGACTGCTCTGGTCTTGTCCAGTACATTTACAAACAGCTCGGCCGCAGTGTGCCGCGGGTGACCGACGCCCAGTACGCGGCGTCGCGGAAGATATCGCAGGATGCCAAGCAGCCCGGCGATCTCATTTTCTTCGGTCAGCCCGGAAACATCTACCATGTGGGAATCTACGCCGGGAACGAAATGATGTGGGCCGCGCCCCACACCGGCACCGTCGTTCGGCTGCAGAAGATTTATTCCGCGAGTTATCTGGTCGGCCGCCTGGGGTGATGACCGGGCCGGACCGCCAGGCGGGTACGCGCCGATCAACGTTACTGATCCGATCAACGATACTGAGGTGAACTGGCTGCTCATGTCCAGTGGAACACTATCCAGCGGAACACACCGAAGAAGTCACCGGAAAATGCGAGGAAAAAGCCACCGGAAGCAGCCCGAACGCAACCGCGGCGCGGTGGCTGCCGCCGCCGGTGTCATCGGCGCGACGGCGGGCATGATGCTGACCGCGAGTCCGGCGAGCGCGAGCCCCGTGGCTCCGCCCAGCACGAGCGCTGTCGCTCCAGGAATTGTTTCTGACGCTGCCATCGCCGGTGCTGGCAGGAACGCGGGGCTGGCTGGCTGCGCCGGGATACCGCTGGGAACCTGGGTCGCGGTCGCACTGGCCGAGTCCGGCGGCAACCCGGACGCGCACAATTCCAGCGGCGAGGATTCCCGCGGACTATGGCAGATCAACATGCGGGCGCATGCGAGCTGGGTCGGCGGGGCGGATCTGTTCGATCCAGCCGTCAACGCACAGGCCGCCAGGCGGGTATGCGACGTGCAGGGCATCGGAGCATGGAGTACGTACACCAACGGCTCCTACCGCCGGTACCTCGGGCGGGGCGCGGCGGCTGCCGCCGCCGCCGGCGCGGGCGGTGACAGCGGCGCAAGCGCTTACCCGGCCGTTCCCAGCGGCCCTGTCAACACTTCTGCCCAGGCCGACGCGCCCGGTGTGGCAATGGCACGACCGGACGCGCCGGCTCCCCGCGTGCAGGCGGTCCGTTACACGCACCGCCTGCGTCCCGGCGTCCGTCAGATTCAGCGGCAATTGGCCGGGTACGGCTACCCGGTCGCGGTGGACGGGAATTTCGGGCCGCGCACCACCGGAACAGTAAAGGCCTACCAGCGCCGGCACGGGCTGGTGGCCGACGGCGTTGTCGGTCCGCGGACCCGCGCCGCGCTGTTCCATTCCGCCGCTTAGTGGTCGTTGAGCGCTCGTTGAGCGGTCGACAAGAGGGGACGCGGCGACGCACGGGCACCCCGGCACCCCGGTCGCCACCTCCGGCGTTATCCCTGCGCATGGGTATCACGCTGGGCATATACAGCTCGCGGCAAAGCGCGGTTTTCCGCAGAAAATCCGCAACGGAGGACATGGATATCTGTGCCCCTGTTGCCGGGCGCTCGTGATTTCCGGTTGACTCCTGGTTCGGGTGTCGTAGATTGAGAGGCTCCGGCAACAGGACTGTCCGGCTCGCGCCGCCCGGGCGGCGCCTCGCGTCGTTGTCGTCGGTCCACGCCCAATACCAGGGCGCATCCTTCCGCGGCCTCGCGATCCATCCACCCGGACGCCGCTGCCTGATCGAACGCTCTGCTGCCGGAGCCTCGCATGGCTGAAAAACGACGACTCGTGGTGGAGGCGATCGAATGGAGCAGCAGCAGGCGCAGCAAGTTGAGCAGTATCTACGGCAGAACTGGCGGGAGATCCGGTATCAGATACTTGACCAGTTCGTCCAGGTGAGCACCGCGGACCTCGAAGCCGTCTCCAGCGTCAACGACCTCGTTCGGCGGATCGCGGACAGATCGCACTATACCGAGCCGTACATCGAGGCACGCCTACGCGAACTGGTCGGTGTCACGGCGGGCACCGGCCAGGCGGCACAGGCCGGCGGCGAGGCCGGGCCAGCGGGCGCCGAAGCCGAGCAGCCGGGCGCCGAAGCCACTGGCGACGAGCAGGCCGAGCCCCTCGGCGGGTCCCGGCAGGCGTTCGGCGGGCCGGAGCAACAGGCGGATTCTGAGTGAGAACAGTCCACGGCTGATCCCGGCCAGGGCACAAGCGCCCTGTTGCCGGGCGCGCATAGCCTCCCGGCGTCGCTCGGGTGGCACGTGTGGACCAGCGCGACATCACGGGCGCGGACGGCGGCGGATGCCGCGCCCAGACCGCGATCATAGCGTCGGTGTGTGCGGACCGGATACACAGAGCACCCCCAGCGGGCCGCCGCTGGGGGTGCCTGCCGGCTTGGGGCCTATGCTCTTCTCTGATCACCATGATGGCCTGTACTGTCACAAACAGCAGCAGACATTCAGGGGGGGCTTAGTTGCTGCGAAGAGGCCATTATTGCCGCACAGTGGGTGAAACGGGCGTTGCCGGGCGAGGCCCGGCCCGATTACGGGCGTTGTTGCCCGCGGCCGGGGCGGCCGTCAGCGTCGTGGGCCTGCTCCTGACACTCGCCCTGGGGTCGTTCATCCTCCGTTGGGGGGTGCCGCCGGTATCCGCGTTTGCCCCACTGGGAGCTGCCGGTGACACCGCCTTTGCGATCCGTGTCGTTGAGCTGCCGGAGAAGGTCGACCGAAGCGTTCTGGGAAATCTGAACACCCTGCTCAAAGGCATACCGGAAACTGGCGGAGCCGTTGTGGTGCGGGTGGCCCGCGCCGCCACGCTGGCCAATGACCCCACCACGCTGACCGATCTGGACTCGATCTTCCGTCGTCGTGCGGTGCTCGCCGTTCAGGCCCTGTCGTCTCAGGCCGTGCCGCTGGCTGGGCCCGCGACAGGCGGTCCAGCGGATCTCGGGACGGCTGGCTCGCTGCTGCTGGCGATTGCCGACCACCGGTTCGCTGACTGGGACCAGGCCCGCGGCGCGCTGTCCCATAACCACGGGCTGGCGCTGTCCTGCGTGAAGGAATGTCAGGAGCAGGTGGCGGGCACCCCGGCGGAACGGACCGCGGGCATGTACACGACCAGCGGTGATTCCTTTTTCCTGGCTGTCGTCCTTGGGCGGGTGTCACAGGTGGAGACGCTGGGTAGCCTGGCCGATCCGGCTCAGCCGTCCGCCAGCCCTTCCCCGACGGCGCAATCACCCGTGACCCCGCCGGGGTCCCCGCCGGCTCAGCCCCATTCGGTACTGTCATCGATACTGTCGACGCTGGCCTATGTGCTGGTTGCGGGCGTGATGCTCGTGCTTGGCTTCGCCATCGGCCGCCGGCGCGGGGACCATGCCGGGGAGGAGCCCGCCAGTGACGCGGACAGCATGGACGGGGGGCGGGCCCAATCACGGCCAGTGTCACCTGTCGCGCCGCCAAACATAGCCGTCAGCCAGCTCGGCACGGTGCATTCCGCTTTTGGCCCGCAGGGTTATGTCGCGGTCGACGGGGGGCTCTACCGGGCCCGATGGATGGGGGGTCCCGACGCGCCTCGGCCCCGCGTCGGCAGCCAGGTGGTGTTGAGGACGCACGAGGTGGATGGGTTGCAGGCGTGGCCGGCGCAAGGCCGCTCCGGGCCTCGTCCATAGCGTGCGCTGAGACATCCGGCGCGGTTCGGAGCCCATGATCGTGTTTTTTCGGCCTACTGGAACTGGGAACGGGGACAGATCACACCATGGCACCTCGTAACAGCCCCGACCGGGCAACGGACCGCCGTCAGCCACGGGACGTTATTGGGAACATCCCCATTCCCCGGCCCAGTCATCGCGTGCTCGTGGTCCTCTGCATGGACACCTCCTATTCCATGCGCGGCGAGGCGATCGACAAGCTCAACGACGCGCTCGCCAGCTGGGCGCGAAGCATGCACGCGGGCGAGAAGATGGCGGCGACCACCGAGTTCGCGCTCATAACGTTTGGCGCCGGGGGAGTGCGCAAGTGGCGTGGGGACGAGAGTTTCGATCCGCGCAGCGACCGGACTCCGTTCGTCCCGGCCCATAGTTTTCGGCCACCGAAGCTGAGCGCTGACGGCGTGACACCGCTGGTTGAGGCGATTCGGCTCAGTATCTCGGTTATCGAAGCACGTAAGCGGCAGCTGGCCCAGGAAAAGGTGACCTGGAAGCGGCCGCTCGTCTGGCTTGTCACCGATGGCAGGCCGACCGACGAGGAGGGGAAGCCGGCGTCGGACTGGCACCCGCTGGCAGGAGAGATTCGCGGCCTGGAGGCGGCTCAGAAGCTTGCCCTCTTCGCGATCGGCATCCCACCCATCGACGATCTGGGCCAGGAAACCCTGCGCGCGTTCGCGCCGGAACGAAACATGGTATACGGCCGGTTCGATTTCAGTGACATCCTGCTGCAACTGGACCGCAGCGTGGAGGATCCCAACTACAAGCTGCGCGGTTACCAGCCGAGGCAGGCGTGACCTCCGGCCGGCAGCCCGCCCGGCCGCCCGCGCCCACGGGAAGAAGCGCGGGCGGCGTCCGGCCCTACCGTTGGCGTATCCGGGGGGCCAGCGTCCAGGGCTATTCACACGTGCGGGAAGGGAAATGGTGCGAGGATTCGTTCGCGCACCTTTCACTGTACGAGCGGGGATCCCTGCCCGACGTCCACGTGCTGGCGGTGGCCGACGGCGCCGGATCCGCCCCGCGATCAGCCGAGGGATCCCGGCTCGCGGTCGCGATGGCCACCCGGCTGGTGCGCGACCGGATCCACCCCAGCGGCCGGCCCGCGACCGCGCCTGACCTGCGCCAGCTGTTGGCAGCCGCGCATGAGGAAATCGTCACGGAGTTTCGTCGAGTTGTCACCGCGGTCGCCGGGCGGGAGCACATCGGCGAGTTCGCGACGACACTGACGGTTGTCGTGCTTGCCTATCCCCTGATCGGTTATCTGAGCATCGGAGACGGCTTCATCGTCGTCCGCACCGGTGAGGGGGGACAGACCAACCTGCATCTGCTCGACGCCGGGAGCGCTGACCCCGAGCACGCCAGCCAGACGGTCTTCCTGACCTCGGACACGAGCCGGGCTGCCCGGGTGAACGCGGTCTACGACCCGTGGATCACCGGTGTGTTCATGTCGACCGACGGTCTGATCCCCGTCACGCTGCGACGTGACCCGGAGGGCCGGCTGGCGGTGGCTACCGAGCCGGTGATCGACACCGTGCTCGGATTACTCGACGATGATCATTTTGATGCCTCCGGGCTCGTCCAGCTGCTGCTGCGGGAGGCGGTCACGGAAGTGACCCAGGACGACACGACGCTGCTGGTGGCGGTCCTGTGTCGGTGACCGAGATTTTTGTGGACGGACGCAGGCTGACCTGTTCCACTGTCCTCGGCAGCGGAACCGAGTCGATTGTCTACGCCGTGGATGCTGATTCCCGGCAGGCCGTGAAGATCTACCGGGAGCCCGACGCCGAGCGCGGCCGCCGTCTTGAGCACATGCTCCGGGCTTTCACCGCGTCGCAGTTCGTCGAGCCTGGATCCGGCCATCCGGGACTGGTATGGCCGCAGGAACTGGCCCGCGATTCCGCCGGGGCGGTGCTCGGGTACGTCATGCGCCGTTCCAACGATCATCCGCTGAGCACGCTCCTGGAGCACCTCACCCGCCTGACAGTATTCCCGGACAAGGACTGGAGATTCCTGCTGGGGGTGGCCAGCAACCTGGCTCAGCTGGTCGCGATCCTGCATGACCAGGAGATTGTCGTGGGTGATCTCGCGCCATCCAACATCCATGTCCGGGCGGACGGCCTGATCAGCTTTCTTGACTGTGACTCGCTGCAGTTCTCCCATGCCGGCGAGGTGTTCTCATGCCATACCGTTACCCCGGAATACGCCGCACCTGAACTGCTGCCCGAGCTGGCGGGGCCCAAGAGCGTCGCAACGGACAGGTTTACCCTCGCCGTGCTGGTGTGCCAGCTGCTGCTGTGCGGGGACCATCCGTTTCACGGTATTCCGGCTCGGCCGCTGGATGTCGACCCGTCGCCGGAGACGAACATCCAGTACGGCATCACCGTCCTGACGGCGCCGAGCGAGGTCGAGGTTCCGGCCGAGGCGATTGCGCCCAGCGTGCTCCCGCCGCGGGTCGCGGAGCTGGCCAGGCAGGCGTTCGGGGCCGGCCACGCCGTGGCCGGGACGCGCCCCGCCGCGCAGGAATGGGCCGAAGCGCTCGATCTCGCCTGGGCTGATGTGAAAAGCTGTGACGCCCGGCCGGAGCACACCTACAGCGGGCATCTGGCGGAATGCCCGTGGTGCGGGCGGGCCGAAGCGGGCCAGTTCGACCCCTTTCCGCTGTTGACGGACAGCGTTGTGGACGCGTCCGGTACGTCCAGGACGAAGGCCGCCAATGTTTTTCTCGTGGTCGGGGCTCTGCTGATCGCCGTGCTGGTAATCCTGCTCCTCGCGGCCCGATAGCGGC
>NZ_CAKJTR010000071.1:17404-23627 GCF_917627355.1 Protofrankia sp. Cj3
TGTTCGACGGCATTTGGCCGACAGCGCGCCGGCGGGCCGGTGGGCGCGTTCCGATGAGATCGGCAGAAGGAAGTAGCTGTGTACGGTCGAACCACCTTGATTCCCTTCTACCTCGTGGTGGATGTCTCGCAGTCGATGGACGGGCCGCGCCTGGACACGGCGAACCTCATTCTGCGGCGGATCGGGGAGGCGCTGGCGCACGATCCGGTCGCCGCGGCGCGGGTCCGGGTTGGTGTGATTGATTTTGCCGGTGGCAGCCGCACGGTACTTCCGCTCTGCGACCTGCTCGACACGGCGACGCTCCCGCGCCTGGCATGCCGTGATGACGGCACCCGGTATGCGCCCGCGTTCAACCTGCTGCGAGCCACCGTCGACCGCGACCGCCGTCAGCTGGAGGCCGACGGTTTTGCCGTGGGCCGGCCCGGGGTGTTCTTCCTCAGCGACGGCGAGCCCTTCGACGATCCCCCCGGCGCCTGGGAGGCGGCATTTGCGGCGCTGCTCAGGGAGTGCCAGAGCACACCGAACGTCATTCCCTGTGCCGTCGCCGACTCGAATCCAGAAATCATGCGGGCGCTGGCTCATCCGGCACCGACGGTGCCGTTGTTCATACAGAGCCGGTCAGCCAGTCCGGAAAGCGCGATAAAGAACCTGACTGAGATCATCGTACGGAGCGTCGTGGCTTCGGGCCACCAGGAGATGGTTGTGATTGATGAGACGGACGTCCATGCCCTTGACACGGTTATCGTCGATCCACCCGAGTCCTGGATCGATCCGGACAGCCGGTACTGAGCGGGCGGCATGAGATGGCAGGATGCCGCTGTCGCGCGGCAACAACTCGGCCGGGTCGAGCCACTGGGCCGCGGCGGCCAGGCGCGCATTTACCGGCTGCCCGATTTTGATCTCCCTGGGGTGGCTGTGCCACTCGTCTACAAGGAATATCATTCCGCCCTGGGGCGGGTGCCGCCCCAGGGCATGGCCAACATCATCGCATTGCGGCTGGCTTTGCCGGCGGAACAGCGTCTGTGGTTTGACACGCATCTGACCTGGCCGCTTCGCATCGTCGTCGACAACGGTGATGTCCCCGCCCGGGCGAGGGTGGCCGGGGTTGTGATGCGGCTCATACCCGATGCGTTCTTCCAGCTGTTCCCGACACCGGCGGGGCGGCCGGAGCGCCAGCCGAACGAGGCGCGATCGCTGTTCGTCGACCCCGCCCGGCTACGATCTATCGGCCTGCCGCTCCCGAGCCGCGCGCAGCGCTGGTGGCTGTGTCTGCGGCTGGCTTATCTCGTGGCGTTTCTGCACAATCAGGGCATTGTTTTCGGTGATATCTCCGCCCGTAACGTCCTGTACCGCCTGTGGCCGACTCCGGACGTGCTTCTGGTGGACTGTGACGCGGTGCGAAAGGTCGGCAACGCGCCGGTCGTCGATCAGGGGCACACGCCGGACTTCTTTCCCCCCGCGGCGCATGAGCCCCAGTCGATCAGTTCCGATCTGTTCAAGCTCGGCCTGTTCATCGTCCGTGCCCTCGTGCCCGGCCGAATGGTCACCGCCGATGACGCCGTGGCCGCCGCCGGCGGTGTGCTGGACCGGACCGGCGTCGACCTGCTGCGGGCCAGCGTCTCCGGCGACCCGCAAGCCCGTCCCGCCGCGCTTGTCTGGTACCGGTACCTGCGATCCGGCGCGGGCTCGCATCCCACGACAGCGCCACTTGAGGACTGACTCGCCCGGCATGGGTGTGGCTCATTTTAGTCAACGGTGTTGACGGCGTTGGGCGTGCTATTTGATCTTTATTCTGACCGGCCGGCAGTGATATACCCATCATCCTGGGAGATCGAACGCCGTACCTGGAGCATGCCTTGTCCCACGATGCGAGAGGATCGCCGTATGGATGTTGGAGATCGGGTTGGGGATCTGTCGGGGACCGACGAGACAGGTGCGGTGCTGCGCCTGGCGGACCTGCTGGCCAAGGGCCGGTTGGTCGTCTTTTTCTATCCGGCGGCGATGAGCTACGGCTGTACCAGGGAAAGCTGCCATTTTCGCGATCTGGCGGACGAGTTCGCCGCGTTGGGCGCCGCTGTCATCGGGATCAGTGCCGACGATGTCACCCGGCAGGCCGCGTTCAGCGCGAAGCATTCTCTCGGTTTCCCGCTGGTCGCCGACACCAGCCGCGCACTTGCGCGGGCATTCGGTGTCCAGCGCAGGGCAGGGCCGAACAAGCGCGTCACCTTCGTCCTGCGGGCGGACGGCACGGTGCTTGCGCGCATCGGCTCCGAGCTGTCCATGAACCGGCATGCGGATGCCGCTCTGGATGCGCTGCGTGCCGACACCGCGTAGCTTTCAAGCCGCGGGCTCAGCGGTGGCGGTACGGGCGCTGGTGGCGGCTGTGGTGCGTAGGTTCAGTTCCCGCATGAAGAAGGAGAGCACGAAGGCGGCAAGCCCGATCGGGACCGTCCAGAGGTAGGCGTGGTCCATGCCATGGGTGAACGTGACGAGCGGTCCCGCATGGGGACCGTAGCGTTCGATGTCGCCGGCCACGTGCGAGCGCTGGTAGGCGATGATGATCGCGCCGAGGCTGGAGGCGCCCACCGCGCCGCCGAGCGTCCGCAGAAACGTAACGGCTGAGGTGGCGGTGCCGAGGTCCGCGATGTCGACACTGTTCTGCGTCGCCAGGACGGTGTTCTGGATGAACAGGCCCAGGCCGAAGCCGACGACGAACAGCATCGCGGACAGGAGCCAGCCGTTGGTGCCGACGCGGATGAGCGTGAGTAGGGCCATGCCCGCCGTCATGACCCCGGTGCCGGCGATGATGAAGATCTTGTAACGGCCCAGCTTGGTGACCAGCCGCCCGGAACCGACCGAGGTGATGAGCATCCCGGCGAGCAGCGGCAGTAGCCGCAGGCCCGACAGGGTGGGGCTGCTGCCGCGCACCAGCTGCAGGTACTGCGGCATGAAGATGATCGCGCCGAACATGATCGCGCCGGTGATGAGGGACAGCGTGCTGGTCACGCGGAAAACCGCGTTGCCGAACAGCCGCGGCGGCAGTATCGGCTCAGCGGCCCGCTTCTCCCAACCGGCGAACCCGACGATGAGGGCAAGCCCGGCGATGGCCACGATGAAGATTGTTTGTGTTATCCGAGCCTGTTGGCCGGCATCCTGCACGGCGATGAGAAACAGCGATACTCCGCCGACGAGCAGGAGGGCGCCGAAAATGTCCAGGCGGGCCGTGCGCCGCGCATAGTCGATTGTCAGCACTCTGCGTATGACGATGAGCGCAACGATGCCGACGGGGATGTTGACGTAGAACACCCACCGCCAGGAGGCCTGGTCGACGAGGAAGCCGCCGATCAGCGGGCCGAGGATGCTGGAGGCGGCGAACATCGCTCCGAAATAACCCTGGTAGCGGCCTCGCTCGCGGGGGGAGATGACGTCGCCGACGATGGCGAGCGCCAGTGAGATCAGACCGCCGGCCCCCAGGCCCTGTACGCCTCGGAAGATGATTAGCTGGATCATGCTCTGGCTGAGCCCGGCCAGCGCTGATCCCAGCAGGAAGATGACGATGGCGATCTGAAAGATTTTTTTTCTGCCGTAAAGATCGCCCAGCTTGCCGTAGAGCGGAGTGCTCGCCGTCGAGGTCAGCAGGTAGGAGGTCACCACCCAGCTGTAGAGGTCGGGGCGGTGGAAGTCCTCGCTGATCCGGGTCAGCGCCGTGGAGATGATTGTCTGGTCGAGGACCGCGAGCAGCATGCCGAGCATCAGCCCGGACATGATGGTCATGATCTGCCGGTGCGAGTACGCGGCGACGGCCTCGTCCGGTCCCGGGGCGGATTGCGGGGACGGCGTCTCGATGGTGGTGGCAGTCAAGGAATGCTGACCTCCCGGTAGAGGTGAGACGCCTGCGGGCGTCGCGCGGGCGATGCCTCGTGAGTATCTGTCATCCAGGCGATGAGGCGACCGCGGTGCGTGAAAAATTTGTTGCTGTATACAACTTTACCATAGGGGGCGCCGCTGAGGGTTTCTTGATCAAAAGTGTCTTTGATCAAATTCTGGTGATCGGCCCCGGTGGCGCGGGCCGCGTTGATATGATCATCATGGTGTTTCGGTAACGGATGAGTAACGGAGAGCGGTTCTAGTGGCACCCGCCTGACCGTCGGCTCACCCGTCCAGCACCACCCGTCCAGCACCGCTGGTCCGGCCGGAATCCACCCATCGGTGCACATGGAGGCTTGTCATGGTCGCGACCACCCACCACACGACGCTCATCATCGGCGGTGGCAGCGCCGGGGTTTCCGTGGCGGCTCGACTACGGCGTGCCGGTATCACCGACGTCGGTCTTGTCGAGCCAGCCGACACCCACTGCTACCAGCCACTGTGGACGCTCGTCGGGGGTGGGTGCGCGCCCCTCGCGAGCAGCGTCCGCCCCCAGGCCTGCGTCATGCCCGCTGGCGTCGCATGGGTCCGGGACCGCGCCGAGACGATCGACACCGACAACCAGGTCGTGACCACTGCTGGCGGTACCCGGATCGGCTATGAATATCTTGTCGTCTGCCCGGGAATCCAGCTCGACTGGACGGCGATCCCCGGCATGGGGGAGGCGGTCACCACCCCGTGGGTGTCAAGCAACTACACCTATGAGCTCGCGCCGAAGACCTGGGAGATAATCCGCTCACTGCGTTCGGGCACCGCTGTGTTCACCATGCCCGCCGGGCCGATCAAGTGCGGCGGCGCGCCCCAGAAGATCGCTTATCTGGCCTGTGACTACTGGCGTCAGCAGGGTGTTCTCGACGACATCCGGGTCGTGCTCGTGCTGCCCACCCCCAGCCTGTTTGGTATCCGGGAGTTCGCGGACGTGTTGGCGAAGGTCGCGGCCCGCTATCGCATCGAGGTCCGGGTCAGCAGCGAGCTCATCGAGGTCGACCCGGATGCGCGCCGTGCTGTCGTCATCGACCGTGTCACTGGCGCCACCGACGACATCGGTTACGACCTGATGCACCTCGTCCCGCCGCAGAGCGCGCCAGACTGGATCAAGAAAAGCCCGTTGGCGGACCCGACTGATCCAGCTGGGTACGTCTGCGTGGACAAGCACACACTGCAACACACGCGTTACCCCAATGTGTTTTCCCTCGGGGACTCCAGCGGCTCGCCGAACGCCAAGACCGGAGCCGCGGTCCGCAAGCAGGCCCCTGTCGTGGTCGCGAACCTCCTGTCGGTCATGACCGGTCAGCCGGCCGCGCGACAGTATGACGGTTATGCTTCGTGTCCGCTGACCACCGCGCGGAACAAGATGCTGCTCGCGGAGTTCGACTACAGCATGCGGCCCCATCCGACCTTCCCGCCGCGCCTGGTCAACGCGCAGAAGGAACGTCGCGACATGTGGTACCTCAAGCGCTATGGCCTGCCGCTGATGTACTGGAACCTGCTGCTCAAAGGCCTCGCCTGAGAGCGTGTGTGAGATCGGGCTCTCGATCAGTGAGCCGGAATGACGATCGCACACGCGCTCTGAGAGCCTGCCTGCCTGACGACCCGCGCGGCGGGGCTCCCGTGAGGACCCCCGCCAGCCTGACCTGGCCAGGGATCCCCACGGGGGGTCGACTCTGTCGGGACTAGACCAGATCATCCCCGGGTGCGATGCCCGCAAGGAGCGCGCGGACCTCGGCTTCCTGATAGCGGCGGTGGCCGCCGAGGGTACGGATCGAGGTCAGTTTCCCAGCTTTGGCCCACCGGGTCACCGTCTTGGGGTCCACTCGGAACATGGTGGCCACCTCGGCAGGTGTCAGCAGCGGAGCGGATTGTGGTGTTCGTGTCGTTGCCACACAGCCTCCCATCACAGAACGTCGATGTGTAATATACACACGGTTCTTCCTTCGAGGGCAATTCGGGCATGGCACGTCGGGGTCATGTGGTGACTAGTCCGGGCGCGTCCACGGTGGGAAAACTACTCTCGGTAATTATTCGGTGGGATCAGCCGGGGGTATGCCTACCAAAGGTCACCATGCCGCTTCTTTTGGTCAGGCAAGGGGTCGTGAGGCCGGGCGTCCGGTAGCCGGTACTTTAGTGATGCCGGCGGTACCTTCCAGGTACTTCGGGCCGTCGGTGCGGGCCCGCCCGGATTCGGCTTTTATGGACTTTTCGTTTTTCGACCGGTCACCATGGGCACGGGTCAGCGCACTGGATGGGAGATAGATGGGCAGCGTGTCCGTAACGGGAGGCTCGATGGGTCGCGACG
>NZ_CAKJTR010000072.1:0-10373 GCF_917627355.1 Protofrankia sp. Cj3
CCGTGCCCCTGCGCACGTGCGGGCGGCGCTGGGGCCAGGCTGTGTGACTGCCCGAGCCTGGTTCGCAGGCGTTATCTCTCCCGGTTGTCGGGACCGCTGCTCGATCGGGTGGATCTGCAGGTGGAGCTTGCCGCGCCGAGCCGCGCGGAGCTGCGGGCGGACTACAACTACGCGGAGACCTCCGCGGTGGTGGCCAAACGTGTCCAGAGCGCTCGTGATGCCGCTGCCTGCCGGCTGGCTGGGACACCGTGGCGTACCAGCGCCGAAATCCCCGGTCCAGCGCTTCGTCGGCTGTGGCCGCTGCCGACCAGCGTGACCCGGCTGGCAGACCGTGTCTTCGAGTCGGGTCAGCTGACCGCCCGGGGTCTTGACCGCGTCCTGCGGATTGCCTGGACGCTCGCGGACCTTGCCGGCGTGGCGTGCCCCGGACCGACGCAGCTCGGGATGGCTCTGGACCTGCGCCTGCCAGGGCGGTCACAGTGACTGTCGACGGTGAGCGGTTGGCGCGGGTCGCTCTGGCACGCGCGGTCGGGTCGGACAAGCCAGAGATCAGCATTGAGGTTGCCCGCCGCGGAGCGGCGTCGGTCTGGGCCGATCTGCGGCTCCGGCATCCCGCTGTCGACCCGGTACGGGATCTGCGCCTGCTGGACAACCTCGGCGGGCGGTTGCTCTGCCCAGGTGACGAGGAGTGGCCGTCCGTGCTGAGCGTGCTCCGCGACATGCGCGCTGCCGATGCCCGCACCGAACCGGGCGAACCGCTTGCCTTGTGGGTGTACGGAAATGGAGACCTTGGCCAACTGTGTGAGCGGGCGGTGGCGGTCGTGGGGGCGCGCGCGGCCACTCCTTATGGCACGACCGTGACCGCCGATCTTGCCTCGGGGCTGTCGGAGCGGGGCTGGACGGTGGTCTCCGGGGCGGCCTTTGGTATTGACGCGGCCGCTCACCGCGGTGCGCTGGCGGCAGGCGGGCCGACGATCGCGGTTCTTGCCGGCGGGGTCGACATCGCCTATCCACGAGCTCACACGGAGCTGCTGACGCGCATCCGCGACAACGGACTGCTGTTGAGCGAGGCCTCACCGGGTAGCCCTCCCTACCGCGGCCGTTTCCTGACCCGTAACAGGATCATCGCCGCGTTGGCCAGGGGTACGGTTCTGGTTGAGGCAGGCCATCGAAGCGGTGCCCTGAACACGGCCCGACACGCCCGGCGGCTGGGGCGTGTGGTCATGGCTGTTCCAGGACCGGTCACCAGCGCGCTGAGCGTGGGCTGTCATCGTCTGTTACGGACGCACCGTGAGCAGACTGTCTTGGTCACCGATGCCGCCGAGGTCTGCGAGGAGATCGGCGCGGTAGGTGAGCTCGCCGGATACCCGCCGGTACCGGCGGGCGTCCGTGACGGCCTTCCCGAGCTGGTCCGGCGTCTGCTCGATGTCATGCCGGCGCGGGGATCGGTGGGTGGGGCGGTGCTTGCCGAGCGGGTGGGTGAGCGGCCGGAAACCGTGCAGGCGCTGATGGGCCCTCTGGTTGTGGAGGGTTTGGTGGAGCAACGAGGCGGTGGGTATCGCCTGACGGCGTTGGGCCGAGCGCCGTCGGCTGGCGCGCCGTCTCCGCCGGACGCCGGGGAAGGAGCATGATCGTGCATTCGCTGGGGCCGCCCGTCGATGTTGACGCGGCGGCTGTGACAGGGCACGGTCGGACAGGTGGATAGTCGGTTATATGGTAGATGATATTGCTATCCGTGATGATGGAGCTACCTGGGATGCCGCGATCGGCGCATACCTGAGGTACCTGTCGACCGAGCGGAACCGGTCGGTCGAGACCATCCGCGCCTACACAGCCGATCTCCGTAATCTGTGCGACTTCGCTTGTGGCGCGGGCTGCCGTGAACTGGCGGAGCTTGACCTCGGCGTGCTGCGCGGCTGGCTCACGGCGATGCGCGCCGCCGGTGCCGCCACCGCCACCGTAGCCAGGCGAGTGTCGGTCGCCCGTGGCTTCAGCGCATTCGCGGTAAGGCGCGGCTGGCTGCCTGTGGACGTCGCCGATCGGCTCGTGAGCCCTCGGCGGTCGACTGCACTGCCAACCGTGCTGACGGCCATCCAGGCATGGGAGATGCTGGTGACCGACCCACGGGCGGTATCAACCGGGCCTCGCCAGGATGCGCTCGACACGCGGGACAGCACGGTTGTCGAACTGCTGTATGCGACCGCCACCCGTGTCAGTGAACTGTGCGGTCTTGATCTTGATGATGTTGATGACGAACGGCGACTCGTGCGGGTGGTGGGCAAGGGCGGGCGTGAGCGGGCAGTGCCTTTCGGCGTGCCCGCGCGGCGTGCGCTGCGAGCATGGCTCGACATCGGCCGGCCGGTACTCGCGGTGCCCGGTAGCGGCCGGGCGCTGTTCCTCGGCGCCCGCGGTCGCCGGCTGGACCCGCGAACGGTCCGGCGTATCCTGAGCGCTCGGGCCGCGGCTCACAGCGCCCGGCCGGTGACCCCTCATGGCCTTCGGCACTCCGCCGCCACCCATCTGCTGGAGGGCGGTGCCGATCTGCGTTCAGTGCAGGAGCTGTTGGGGCACGCGAGTCCCGCGACCACGCAGATCTACACCCATGTGACGCCGGAGCGGCTTCGCGCGGCGTTTGACCAGGGGCACCCGCGGGCCTGACAGCGGCAACCGGGTCGGTAGGTGGGTTCAACCGACCGGTAGCAGCCTGGGATGACGACGCGGCAGCAGGCTGAGTGGATTGCGGTAGAGCGGCCCATCGAGCAGGCCCCAGTGCAGACAGGCGCCGGCGGGACAACCGGGATGTCCCCCGACGAGCCGGCCGATGATCTCGCCGGAGGCCACCGACCGGCCTGCGGGGACAACCGGGGTGACCGGCTCGTAGGTCGTTCGCAGCGACCCGTGATTGATCGTGATAACACCGCGTCCGGCAATCATGCCAGCGAACGAAACGGTTCCCGACGCTGCGGCGCGCACCTGCGCACCTACCGTGCTCACCAGGTCGACACCGCGATGGCCCGGACCGTAAGGCGTGACAGGCGGTTCGAAGTCCCGGCCAATGATCAGAGGGCCGTCCAGCGGCGTACGCCAGTGTGATGTCGGCAGGCCCCGCACAGCGGGTGCCGGTGATAT
Source organism: Protofrankia sp. Cj3 (assembly GCF_917627355.1). NCBI lineage: Bacteria > Bacillati > Actinomycetota > Actinomycetes > Frankiales > Frankiaceae > Protofrankia > Protofrankia sp. Cj3. Next base: position 3,130 of record NZ_CAKJTR010000072.1, read on the forward strand.
CGGGCCCGCGCCGATGGTGGTCACGTTAGATGGTGATGGTGGGGACAGTGACGGTGGGGACGGTGAGGTTGCCGCCAGGGCACGGAAATCAGCTGCCGCATGCGGCCATTTGGTGACAGCGAAGGCGGCCAGCACGGCCACGACGAGGATGAGAGCTCGATAGCGGGACGGCGTCATGGCGTTCCTTGTGGTCTGTGGTCTGTGGTCTGTGGTCTGTGGGCGTCGGGCGGGCGCGGTTGCCCTGGCTGCCACGCTGCCCGCGCCGGAGCTTCCGGTCACGCCTGGGATGACGCCTGTGGACAACCCGCCGAGAAGCGCGGTGCGGGTGGGCGTAGGATCGAAGGCACGGCTCGTGCCGTCGAGCTGAATCCACGCGCCCTTTCTCTGCCCGCCTTCCCGGCATGGCGGGGAAGGCTTCCTCGGTCCGCCGTTCCCGCGGTGGTAGGGGCCAGCAGGGCGTCAGGGGCCCCGGTCGCCGGTCGGGGCCTGCAACCGAGGTGCGCCGGTCCGCCTGGCGCAGGAAGGGAGCGACTAGCCATGGCTGTCGTCACCATGAAGCAGTTGCTTGAAAGCGGCGTCCACTTCGGGCACCAGACAAAGCGCTGGAATCCGAAGATGAAGCGCTTTATCTTCACCGAACGCAATGGCATCTACATTATCGATCTGCAGCAGACGCTGTCCTACATCGACCGCGCCTATGATTTCGTGAAGGAGACCGTCGCCCACGGCGGTACGGTCCTGTTCATCGGCACCAAGAAGCAGGCCCAGGAAGCCATCGAAGAGCAGGCACAGCGGGTCGGTATGCCTTATGTCAAGGAGCGCTGGCTCGGCGGGATGCTGACGAACTTCTCGACGGTCTACAAGCGCCTCCAGCGGCTGAAGGAGCTTGAAGAAATCGAGCTGACCGGCGGCACGGAGGTCCGGACGAAGAAGGAACAGCTTGTTCTTTCCCGTGAGAAGGCCAAGCTTGAGCGCACCCTCGGTGGTATACGCGATATGGCCCGTGTGCCGAGCGCGGTCTGGGTTGTCGATACGAAGAAGGAGCACATCGCCGTCGGCGAAGCGCGCAAACTGGGGATTCCGGTGGTGGCGATTCTGGACACCAACTGTGATCCAGATGAGGTCGACTACCCGATTCCCGGTAATGACGACGCCATTCGCAGCGCGACCCTGCTCACTCGGGTGGTGGCCGATGCGGTGGCGGACGGGCTGCGCTCCCGCGCGGGCGGATCGACGTTGATGGACGACAAGCCCGACGTGCCCACCGGGGGAGAGCCGCTGACCGCCTGGGAGGAAGAACTTCTGCGTGGCCGGGATGCGGTGGCGGTGGCCGAGCCTGCGGCGGCGACCGCATCCACCGAATCCGCAACGGCTGAACCAGCGTCCGAGCGGAAGGCCGACCACGAGCGCAACGGAGCGGGCCAGATTGATTCCGACACCGTCACCGCGGTGGGTGCTGCCGCGGTTCGGGTCTGAGAAGATCTAAAAGATACCCTTCCGTGCTCGGCGGCTTCGGCCTAGGGCGTGTCTGATGGATCGTCGATCGCTTCACCCCTCGCCCGAACGCTTCGCGTCCGCGCGGGTCCCTGCACTCGATGCCCAGCGAGTGTCCTGGCGCATTGCTGCCCCGGCCGCTTTGTGTGCCGCCCGGGGGCGCTGGCTCGTCGGTCCGGACAGGACACCGCTGTCCGGACCTCCGCCGCTGCGCGGGTCGCTGCCTGGATCCTTGCCCACCTTGACCACCATCCATCAGATATGCCCCAGCGGACCGACGGTTTTTGAGAAGTGATCGCGAAACGGGGCCGGCGCGCCGGCGATGACGGCCTGGCGGTGCCGGCCCCGCGAATACGCCAGCCCATGAGCCCCAGCCACCAACAGCCACCAGTAGCCAGACGGAACGAGAAGAACACCATGGCAGAGATCACAGCCGCTGACATCCGCAAGCTCCGGGAACTGACCGGCGCTGGCATGAGCGACGTCAAGAAAGCGCTCGTCGAGAACGACGGCGACTTTGAGAAGGCCAAGTCGTGGCTGCGAGAGAAGGGTCTGGCACAGGTTGCCAAACGGGCCGGGCGCAGTGCGTCGAACGGTCTGGTCGACTCCTATCTGCACAAGACCGACCCGCAGCTGCCGCCTACTATCGGCGTTCTGCTGGAACTGAGGTGCGAGACCGACTTCGTTGCCAAGACCGATCAGTTCAAGCAGCTCGGGCGTGACATCGCGCAGCACATCGCGGCGGCCGACCCGCTCTACGTGACCGCGGAACAGATCCCGAACGAGGTCATCGAGCAGGAAAAGAAGATCTACGAGGCCACCGCGCGCGAGGATGGTAAGCCCGAGGCAGCCCTCCCGAAGATTGTCGAAGGCAAACTGAACGGTTACGTGAAGTCGGTGGTCCTGCTTGAGCAGCCCTGGGTCCGGGATGGTAAGATCACCATCCGCGCGCTGCTCGAACAGGCCGCCTCAGCTCTTGGTGAAAAGATTGAGATTGGTCGTTTCGCCCGTTTTAACGTCAAGCAGAGCTGACCGTACTTCCCGCCGCGTGCAGGCGAACGGGCCGGATGCGCGGCCTGAGATGTTCCCGCGTGCGGAGGTGAGGCAGACTGGCCGGCAGTGCACATCCACCGGCCGATGATCGTGGCTGACGGCGAGGGGGCCGATCGTGACCGATAACGCCAGCAGGGATGCAGACGCTCCAGCCGGTCGTGAGTTGGCGGCGGTGCGCTGGCATCGTGTGCTGCTGAAGCTGTCCGGTGAGGCGTTTGCCGGGGGCGAACCCCTCGGCATCGATCCGGACACGGTGGCCACCATCGCGCGCCAGATCGCGGAGGCGAGCCGGACAGGCATTGAGGTCGCGGTCGTGGTCGGTGGCGGCAACATGTTCCGTGGCCAACGCCTTGCCGAGCGTGGTGTCGACCGTGCCAGGGCCGACTACATGGGGATGCTCGCCACCGTGATCAACTGTCTTGCCCTGCAGGATGTCCTGGAGCGTCAGGGAGTCGTGACGCGGGTGCAGACGGCGATCGCCATGGGTCAGGTCGCCGAGCCTTACCTGCCTCTGCGGGCCATCCGGCACCTGGAGAAGGGCCGTGTTGTCATCTTCGGGGCGGGGCTGGGCGCGCCGTTCTTCTCCACGGATACCACCGCCGCGCAACGGGCTCTGGAGATCAAAGCACAGGCTGTCCTCAAAGCGACCAAGGTCGACGGCGTCTACGACGCGGATCCCACGACGAATCCCCACGCGGTTCGGTTTGATTCGCTCGTCTACGGCGAGGTGCTGGCTCGTGGGCTGAAGGTCATGGACGCTACGGCCATCAGCCTGTGCATGGACAATCGGCTGCCGATCATGGTTTTCGACCTGCTGACGGAGGGGAACATCCTGCGGGCCGTCCGCGGTGAGAAGATCGGCACTCTGGTCAGTGTGGACGAGGGCGGAACGGAAGGATGATGGTGATCGACGACGTGCTCCTCGAGGCCGAGGAGAAAATGGAGAAGGCGGTCCTGGTCGCGAAGGACGACTTTGCCAACATCCGGACGGGGCGGATCACTCCTTCGGTGTTCTCGAAGGTTCTCGTCGACTACTACGGCGCGCCGACGCCCGTGAGCCAGCTGGCCTCCTTCCACATACCAGAGCCGAGAATGGTGATCATTACGCCGTACGACAAGGGGTCACTGGCAGCTGTCGAAAAGGCGGTCCGCGACTCCGACCTCGGGGTGAACCCGAGCAACGACGGGACGATTATCCGTTGCGTCTTTCCCGAGCTCTCCGAGCAGCGCCGACGGGACCTCGCCAAGGTCGCGCGCACCAAGGCGGAGGATGCGAAGATCAGCATTCGTAACGTCCGCCGGCATGCCAAGGAGGCGATCGATCGTATCGTCCGCGACGGCGATGCGGGTGAGGACGAGGGCCGGCGCGCGGAGAAGGACTTGGACGAGGCAACGCATCGCTATGTCGGTCAGGTGGACGAGCTGCTGCGACACAAGGAGTCGGAGCTGTTGGCGGTCTGATCGACATTGGCAGGCACTCTCCGTTGTCCGTTGCCGTGAGCCGAACACGTTCCAGGGCGATATCGCCAGCACTCATGTGGCCGAGGACCCGGTGACGGGGGTCGAGCACGTGACCCGTGAGCCCGCGACGCGTCGGGTGCGAGCGGGGCGGGACCTTCCCGCGGCGATCGTGGTCGGTGTCATACTGGCATTGATCATTATTGTGCCTCTGTTCACGTTGCGCCCGCTATGGATCGCCGTCATCTGCACAGCTGTCGCGGCCGGCATGTTTGAGCTGGTCAGGGCGTTCCGGCTGAGCGGGCGCACGATTGCCTTGCCACCGCTCGCGGTGGGAACGGCGGCCATGCCGGTGGTGGCTTACCTCACCGGTACATCCGGCCTGGTGCTGGCCCTGGCAATAACGATCTTTGCGGCGACGGCCTGGCGGCTCGCGTATTCCGGCGATCATCTGTTTGCGGATGTCGCGGCTGCTGTCTTCTGCGTGGCGTACGTAGGTCTTCCAGCCGGTTTCGCGGCTCTGCTGACCAGCCCACCGGACGGGCCCCGGCGGATGGTCGCGTTTCTGGCGACCGCTGCCGCCAGCGACATCGGCGGCTACACCGCCGGCGTGCTTTCGGGCGGGCGGCACAAGCTCGCTCCGACGGTGTCCCCGGGTAAATCCTGGGAGGGTTTTGCCGGTTCCGTCGTCGTCTGCGTGCTTGTCGCCGCTGTTTCGATGGCCTGGCCGCTGCACGCGGCGCTCTGGCAGGGCGCGGTGCTCGGTGTCGCGATCGCCTGTACGGCGACCATCGGTGACCTGGGTGAGTCGTTGCTCAAGAGGGATATCGGTATCAAGGACATGGGTTCGCTGCTGCCCGGCCACGGCGGAATCATGGACCGGCTGGACTCGGTGCTGTGCGCGGCACCCGTTGCCTGGCTGCTGATCAGTGCCTTCGCGCCGCGCCCGTGACCTGGCAGACTGGACAGGCCATGACCGCTTCCCCCACCGCCTCGGCAGCGCTGCCGCTGGTCCGCTCCGCGCGGGCGCGGCCGCCCCGCCATCTCGCCGACCTCACCACCGAACAGCGGCGTGAGCTGGCCGTCTCCCTGGGCGAGCCGGCCTTCCGGGCAGACCAGGTCTCCCGCCACTACTTCGCCAGACAGCTGTGCGCCGACGATGTGGAGGCGATGACGGATCTTCCGGCGGTGTCCCGCGCCGCGCTTGTCGAGGCACTGCTGCCGACGCTGCTGACGCCGGTGAAGGTCACCACCTGCGATGCTGGAGACACCCGTAAGACACTGTGGCGGGCTTTTGACGGTGTACTGATCGAATCGGTTCTGATGCGCTATCCCGGCCGCAGCACGGTCTGTGTGTCCAGCCAGGCCGGGTGCGGAATGGGCTGCCCGTTCTGCGCGACCGGCCAGGGCGGGCTCACGCGTAACCTGTCCACGGCCGAGATCGTGGAGCAGGTGGTCGCGGCGGGACGGACGCTCGTCCGCGGAGAGCTTGCCGGTGATCCGGCCCGGCTGTCGAATGTCGTGTTCATGGGTATGGGAGAGCCGTTGGCCAACTATGCCACTGTGATCGCCGCGGTGCGGATCCTCAGCGACCCGGCACCGGCGGGCCTGGGCCTGTCGGCTCGCTCCATCACGGTGAGCACGGTCGGACTTGTGCCGGCGATCCGCCGCCTGGCCACGACGGGTCTGCCGGTGACGCTGGCGGTTTCCCTGCACGCTCCTGACGACGAGTTGCGTGATCGCCTTGTTCCGGTGAACAGGCGCTGGCCGGTGGCGGAGGTACTTGCCGCGGCCTGGGGGTACGCCGAGGCGACCGGGCGCCGGGTGAGCATCGAGTACGCACTGATCGATGGTGTCAACGACCAGCCGGAACGCGCTGATGCCCTGGCCGGCCTCCTCGCCGGCAGGCTCGTGCACGTCAACCTGATCCCCCTCAACCCAACCCGCGCGGTGTCCTGGCAGGCCAGCGAACGGCGTCGCGAGCGGGAGTTCGTCCGTCGGCTACGCCAGCGGGGCATCGCCGCGACTGTACGTGATACCAGAGGGCGCGACATCGCGGCGGCGTGTGGACAGCTGGCGGCTGGCGAGCCGGACCGGAGCGACAGTGCCACCGGGTGACCGTCGCTCGTCCCGCCGATCTGTCTCCCGGAGTAACCGTAACCCGCGTTGGGTTTCGATGACCGGCGCGGCCGGGGCTATTCTGATCGTCATCGGCCTGGTCCTCTATTTCAGCGGCGACAGTGGCTCGCGGACCCAGGCGGGGCAGGCTGGCACAGGCACGTCCAACGGGGGCACCGCCGCGGGCAGCGCCGGCACTGCCCTGGGGACCTCCGGCGCAGCCGGGTCACCCCACGCTGTGCCGGCGTCGCCAACCGTTGTGAGCGGATGTGTGACCGGCAGGACCATCGCGGCCGGATCGAGTCAGCAGTCGGTCCGGGTCGGGGCAGACACCCGGACGTATCAGCTGGCGGTGCCTGCCACCGATGCCCACACCAAGGCGCTGCCGCTCGTCCTCGCCTTCCACGCCTTCGGCGAGGATGCGTCCGCGCTGGAGCGCTATGCCCACCTGGCGCAGATCGGTAACGCGGAAGGTTATGTGGTTGTCGCCCCGCAGGGTGCCAACGATCGGTGGAACTTCGTGCGCAGGGCCACCATCGGGCCGGACGATGTGGCATTCGTGTCCGCGATCATCAATGATCTGACCGCCCGGATGTGCCTGGACAACCGCAAAGTGTTCGCCACCGGTTTTGCCGATGGTGCCGACATGGCGGTTACGGCTGCCTGTGCCCTGCCGGGGACCTTCGCCGCGATTGTGCCGGTTGCCTTCGCCGTCATGCCCACCAGCTGTCCCACGCCCGGCTCGAGCCTACTGGCGATCAATGGCACCAGCGACCCGGTGACACCACTGGAAGGCGGGGGAGCGGATCGTCCCGCCCCCTTCGATGGCACCCAGGCACAGCCGATGCAGGCCCGTCTTGATCGTTATGCCGGATTCATGGGCTGCGGGCCGGCGAACACATGGACGCGCGACACCACCGCGCTTCGGCGGCTGGTGTTCACCGCCTGCCCCGCTGGCCGTGATGTGGGTCTACTGGCGGCCGTGGGCGGCGGCCACATGTGGCCCGATCCGGACGCTGACCCGCCTAAGGGCGCGACGCGGTCGCAGTTCAGCGCCACCGAGGTCGCCCTGGCCTTCTTCCGCGGGCATCCGACGCCCACGCCGGCCACCCAGGCGCCGG